>JAAFHV010000240.1 GCA_013297655.1 Myxococcales bacterium
CGGGGAGGTCGAAATGGGTTGGAAAGAGCGCGACGAGCGTGGCGCTGCCATGATGGAAGAGGTCCGAGACCGGCTCGCCCGCGATGTCGTAGCGAATCTTGGTCCGCCCGCCCGCGCCGCGCTCCACGCGCCCCTGGCAAGGAGGCGTCATCGAGGGCATCACCTGATGCGTGTAGAACGCAAAGAAGTCGAGCGGATCGGGAAAGAAGCCCTTCGCGGCGCGAAACTCGGTGTACGCCACTCTCGCGACCCCGCGCATGGCGGCCGCGATGCCGGCCTTTCCTACTGCGGCCCCGAACCGCTCGATGAGCGCGAGGTAATCGCGCCACGTGAACCACATCGGGATCGGACCGGAAGCGGGAATCGAGGCGAGGCCAGCGCTCGCGGCGCTTATGTCGAGCCCGTGGAAGGCGTAGAGCGCCTCCATGAACATGAGCATCCGCCCCGAGACCCGCTGCGGCGGCTCGTCCACGGTCGATGCGCGTTTACGCGGTACCGAGTCCGACATTCCCCCACCAGTGTAGCGTCGGTCAGCGTGAAGTCCCGCGCCAACATGGCGCCCGCGCGGAGCCCGCCCCGTCGCGATCGATCTCACATTTGGTCGGGGACCTGGATCCCGAGGAGGGAGAGGCCGAGCTTGATCGTCTTCGCCGCGAGATCGGCGAGCGAGAGGCGGGAGGCGCGGACCTCGGGCTCGGCATCGCGGATCGGGCACTTCTCGTAGAACGACGTAAACGCCACGCCGAGGGTGTTGAGGTAGGTCGCGAGCTTGTGCGGCTCGAGGGTGGACTCCACCGCGCGGACGGCGTTGCCGAACCCGAGGATCGCGATCGCGAGGGTGCGCTCTTCCTTCTCGACGATCCGAATCGCGCCAGGCTCCACTCCCTCGAGCTTGCGGAAAATGGATTGCACGCGGGCGTACGCGTATTGGAGGTAGCCGGCCGTGTTCCCGTCGAAAGCGACCATGCGCTCGAGATCGAACACGTAGTCCTTCACGCGATCGCTCGCCAAATCGGCGTACTTGATGGCGCCGACGCCGACGATCTTGGCGACCTCCGCGCGGGTCGCGGCGTCGAGGGTGTTCGCCTTCTCGCCGACAGCGGCCTCGGCGCGCTCGATCGACGCATCGATGAGATCGACGAGGCGGACGGTGTCGCCAGCGCGCGTCTTGAACATCTTTTTGTCGGTCCCGAGCACGGAGCCGAATTGAACGTGCTCGGCGCGGTTCGGGGAGACGAGCCAGCCGAGCTGCTTCGCGGCCTGGAACACCATCCCGAGGTGCTGCGCCTGCGGAGCGCCGACGACGTAGAGGAGCCGCGTCGCCTTGAGCTCGTCGAGGCGGTAACGAATCGCCGCGAGATCGGTGGTCGCGTAGCCGAAGCCGCCGTCGCCTTTGCGCACGATGAGGGGCAGGGGATTGCCCTCTTTGTTCTTGAAGCCCTCCGGGAAGAGGCAGAGCGCGCCCTCCGAAATGACGGCCTTTCCGCTCTTCTCGAGCTCCTCGGCGAGGGGGACGAGGCGCGGGTTGTAGAAGCTCTCGCCGCACGCGTCCGCAGGGCGCATCGTGACGTCGAGCTTCTCGTAGACGGCCTCGAAGTACTTCTTCGAGAAGCGCACGAGCACGTTCCAGGCTTCGAGCGTCTTCGCGTCGCCCGATTGCAGCGCGACGACCCGCTTGCGCGAACGATCGGCGAACGCAGGATCGGCGTCGAACTTGGCGCGCGCGGCCTTGTAGAACCCGGAGAGCTCACCGACCGCGAGCTCGTCCTCGGCCTTCGCGACACCCTCGTCCTCGAGGTGCTCGATGAGCATGCCGAACGGGGTGCCCCAGTCGCCGAGGTGGTTTTGGCGAATGACCTCGTGGCCGCGGAAGGTGAGGAGGCGGGCGAGCGCGTCGCCGATGATCGTGCTCCGCAGGTGGCCGACGTGCATCTCCTTCGCGACGTTGGGGTGCGAGTAGTCGATCGCGACGGTCTCCTTTTCGTCCGCGAAGGGCACGCCGAGGCGCTCGTCGGCGAGGGCGCGGGCGGTGGCGTCGGCGAGGTAGCTCGCGCGCACGGACAGGTTCAAAAAGCCGGGCCCCGCGATCTCGATCTTCTCGAGGATGGGGCTCTTCTCGACGTCGATCTGGGCCACGATCGCCTCGGCCACCGCGCGCGGCGCCTTCTTCGTGCGCTTCGCGAGCCCGAGCGCCAAATCCGCTTGAAAATCAGCGCGATCCGAGCGCTTCACGAGAGGGTCCACGTCGGCGTATTCGGGGCCGAACGCGGCCACGGTGGCGGTTCGCACGAGGGACTCGAGCACGAGGAGGGGATCGAGGACGAAGGACATGGTGGTCCCCCTATTAGCCTCCTTTGGTGCACGAGGTCGACGGCGCCGTTCGGGTCGCGGCGCCATCGTGATGCCGCGATGCCGCGGTCGGACGGCCGATATACGCTTCGGGCCGTGAACGTGTATCCGATCCAGCACCGGGTGCCGACGCCGACGACCCCCGCGCCGCCGAGGCCATCGTCGCGCGTACCGCTCGAGGGCTGTGGGCCGCTCGTCGTCTCCGACCTCGCGCCGGGAGCGTGGACCACGCAGTCGAGCGCGAATCCCACGCGCGGCGCCCGTTTCGCGAGGCCCACCCACCCGGGGCCACAGCCTTACTGGGCTGTCGATCTGCAACGCGCCGTCGCGCTCGAGCGGATCGTGCTTCGGCTCGCGGACCTCCCTCCCGGAACGCGCGTGAGCCTCTACGCGTTCACGACCCCGACGACGGCGGGAGGTCCGCCGGCGACCACGTGCATCTTCGCGTCGGACGCCGCGGAGCTGCCGCTGGTCGGCGTGGCGCGCGCGATCGACGTCGGCACGTTCGTGGTCGCCCGCTTCGTGTGGATCGCGCTCGAAGCCGCCACTCCGGTCGTGCTCGAAGTGCTCGACCTGCGGGTGGAAGGCGCGCCGCTCTTCGTTCCGTCCACGCTCGCCGCGTCCTACGCACGGAGCTTCTCGCTCTTCGCGGATAAGCCGCTTTTCCTCGCGCGGGAGAGGGTCGGCGAGGGGAGCTTCGTCGTCACGCACACGTTCCGCGAGGTGTGGGAGCAAGGGGTCGCCGTCGCGCGCGCGCTCGATACGAAGCTCGCCGCGCACGCCTCCGACCGCGTCTTCGTCGTGCTCGCGATCAAGAATCGACCGGCGTGGCTCGTACTCGAGATCGCCTGTATTTTGCTCGGCTACGTCGTGGTGCCGTTCGCTCCCGACGAGCCGGAGGAGCGGCTCCTCGCCGTCCTTCGCAAGTGCCCGCCGCACGTGGTCGTCTGCGAGCACGACCGTCGAGCTACCTTCGCGGGTCTCGAGACCGAAGGGCGCGCTCGGCCGATCGTGATCGCGCTCGACCCCCCGTCGGCCCGTTCGGGCATCGATCCGGCGCTCGCCGCGTTCGTCGCGGAGACCGTCGCGAGCGAGCGTGTGCTGCCTGCGACGTACGAGGAGGATGCGCTCTTCACGATCCTCTTCACGAGCGGAAGCACGGGGGTGCCGAAGGGCGCGATGCGGAGCTTTCGGAAGACGCACGCGATGCTCGTCACCTACGGCGTGCCGCAGCCTGCGAAGCACCTCTCGTTTCAGCCTTTGAGCCACCTCTCGGAGCGGCACTACATGCCTGCGGTCGTGCTCAATGGAGGCGTGGTCGCGTTCGGAGGTGGCGGCGCGTCTTTGACGTCCGATCTCGCCGATCTGGCGCCCTCGTGGGTCTCTTCGGTGCCGCGGCTCTTCGACGTGCTCCGCGCGCGCTACGAGCGCGCGATCGTGTCGCTCCGCGAGCGCGATCCTGCGCGTGTGGCGAGCGACGTCGAGGCCGAGGCGCTCCGTGAAGCGCGCGGCGCGTTCGGGGCGAGCCTTCAGGGCGTATCGACCGGGAGCGCCCCCGTGAGCGCGGAGACCCTGCGATTTCTCGAGCGCTGCTTCGCGGACATATGGCTCTTCGATGGCTATGGCAGCACCGAGGTGGGCACGATCGCGGCGAGTGGGCGTGTGCCCCACGACGTCGACGTGAAGCTCGCACCGGTCGAAGGCCAACCTGAGGGCCGCGGCGAAATCCTCGTGCGCTCGCCGCACGTGATCGACGGCTACTTCGGGGACGACGAGGCGAGCCAAAAGAGCCTCGACGCGGACGGATTCTTTCGAACCGGCGATCTCGGCGAGCGAACCGAAGGCGGCGGAGTGCGCGTCGTCGGGAGGCTCGCGAGCGCGGTCAAGCTCGGCCAAGGCGACTTCGTGAGCGTCGATCGTGTCGAGGCCGAGCTCGGCGGCGCGACGATCGTGGACCGCATCTTCGTGCATCCTGCACCTTCTTCGGCGAGCCTCGTCGCGGTCGTGGTCCCGCGTCGCGAGGTGCTCGCGGGCGCGCTCGCGGCTGGCGAAACGTGCCTCGCCGATCTGTGCGCCGATCGACGCGCCGAGGGAGTGATCCTCGCAGCGCTCCGCTCCCAGGGGCGCGAGCGTGGGCTCCGCCCGTACGAGATCCCGAGCGCGGTCGTCGTCGAGCCGCGCGCGTTCACGGTGGAGTCTCGCCTCCTCACCGCGAGCGGCAAGCTCGCGCGACGCGAGGCGATCGCGACGTACACGGCGGCGTTCGTCGCGCTGGAGGCTCGCGCGTCGGGGTCTTCGCGCGAGGGAGGTGGAGCGCTCGTCGAGCGCATCGTCGCGGTGGCCTGCGAGGTCGCGCGTCGTGACGTCGCCGCCGACGAGCCGCTCGCGGACGGCCTCGGGCAGGACAGCCTCGCGACGGCGGAGCTGCTCGCCGCCCTCGAGGACACCCTCGGCCACCCGATCCCGCTCCGCACCTGGTTTCGCGCGCGAACCTTGGCCGATCTCGCGCGCGCGATCACGACCACCGCCGTCGCCGACGACACCGCCGAGGTCGCGACACGGGACCGCGCGCTCCTCGCGAGGTTCGCGGCCACGGCTCCGCTCCGCGCGCCAGCCGCGCCGCGAAGGGTGCTCCTCACCGGGGCGACGGGACTGCTCGGCGCACACCTCCTCGAGGAGCTCGCGCGCACGACGGACGCCGAGATCGTGTGCCTCGTGCGCGCGGCGGACGGACCCTCCGCGCGAGAACGTGTAGATCGCACGCTCCTCGGGTACGGGATAGAGGTCGACCCTTCGCGCTTCCGCGTCGTCGTCGGCGATCTGGCGCTCCCTGGTCTCGGGATGGCTGACGACGCGCGCGGGCGGCTCGCGAACGACGTCGACGCGATCGTTCACGCCGCGGCGGACGTTAACTGGCTCCACCGCTACGAGAGTGTGCGCGCCGCGAACGTGCTCGGAACCGCGGCGCTCCTCGAGCTCGCCGCGACCACGAGGACGAAGCCGTTCTCGTTCGTGTCGACGATAAGCACCGCCCCCGCCGCGGGCGACGAGACCTCGTTCGCGTCCTTCGAGGAGGCGACGTCTGCCTCCGGCTACGGCCTCTCGAAGTGGGTCGCCGAGGATCTCGTGCGCACGGCCATTTCGCGCGGGCTCCCCGCGACCATTCACCGGCCCGGGCTCATCACCGGGCACTCCGCGCGCGGCCGCGGGAACACAGACGACTTCGTGCACCGCTACCTCGCCGCGTGCGTGCGCTACGGGGTCGCGCTCGATCGCGCCGAGCTCCTCGACATGAGCCCTGCCGACTACGTGAGCCGCGCGATCGTCGCGTCGATCGGTGTCGCGAGCGCGCCCGCCGTCACCCACTTGTGCAATGTGCACGCATCGTTCTCGTACGCGGCGCTCGGTCGCGCGCTCGCGGCGAACGGGTACCCCTGCCGGCTCGTCGATCCGGCGACGTTTCGGCGCCTCGCGGTGCTCCCCGCAGAGAGCCCCCTTCGCCCGCTGGTGTCCTATTTTTCCTCAGGGATCGTTCGTGATGGGCTCGGGCCCGTGGCCCGCGCGGCGCACGGTGGAGTGGCTGCGCGCACGCGGCATCGTGTGCCCCGTCGTCGACGACGCGCTCGTCGGACGAATGGTCCGCGCGCTCGTCGGGCCGCCTTGAGCGACGGGTGCGCTTCGCGCGATCCCGTCGTGCCGGTCAGCGCTCGGCTCCGTCGCTCGCCGCGGCGCTCAGCGTAGGTAGGGCGCGCAACGATCGACGATCGTCTTCGCGCGGGTGGCGAGCGATTTCGGCATCGGGTCGGTCTTCGGGACCATGTCCACGTTCGTCGTGAAGGCGGCCCGCGGCGCGAGGGCGTCCCTCAGGCCGCGAGCGACTCGGCAAGACTCGACGTTCAAACACGCGGTCTCGCCCTTCGCGATGCAGGGCCCGAGCGCCTTCTCCGCGAGGCCGAGCTCGGCGACCGCGAGGCACCCTTCGAGCTCCTGCGCGACGGTCGTGAGCTGCAGCGCGGCGAGGGTCTCGCCAGCAGCCGCGGGAGGAGCCTCCTTCCGCTGCGCGACCATCGCTTTGCACGCCGCGTCGAGCTTGTCGTCGGTCGCGGTCGGGTCGGCCCACAGCGCGGCGAGCAGGTCCGCCCGCGCGCCGAGGCTCGTGAGGGGAGCGGCCTCCGCGCGCGCGGCGGGTGTAACCCACGCGCTCAGGGTGCCGGGGATCACGTCGCCGAACCCGAGCTTGGTGGCGTCGTCGTGGTGCATCGCGAGCTCCTTGTCGAGGAGGCCGACGGCGTCCGTGCAGCTCTTCAACGCGGCGTCGTCGATCTTCACGAGCGCGCTGCACATGACTTGCACGTGCGCGAGGGCGACCTGGAGCGACAGCCCCGGCTGCGCGATTTGCTCGTCGAGCGAGGTGCGCGCGAGCCCCTCGGCGGCGGCGGCCCGCGCGGTCGCGTCGACGATGCGACGCCGCGCCGCGTGGGCGACGATGGGCGTGCGGATCTGCGCGACGAGGGGAGCGTAGGCGCCGATCGTCGCGAGGCTCGCTTCGTGCGCGACCTTCGCGTCGAGGTAGGGCTGCTTTTTGTCTTTGCACCCCGCGCCCGCCAAGACGGCGATCCCGAGCACCGCGAGTGCGACCCTGCTGCATCGATCCAGAACGAGCAATCTCGTGTACCCCGCTCCCCGAACGCTACCACGGATAGCGATGACGGCCCCGCGGTGCGAGTAAAAATCGCAGTTGTTTCGAATGGTTGCCTCCGCGTGGCGCGCGGAGGACGGACCGCGCACCCTCGGAAACGCGGGGCGTCGCGCTCACACGAGGAGCTGCGCGAAGATCACGATGACGGCGCCGAGGCCGACCGTAAAGAGCGCGCTCCTGACCTTCGTGATCCCCGCGACGTAGACCACGCCGTGCGCGGCGCGCGCGATGGCGTAGACCACGCTCGCGATCGCGCTCGTGCGTCCTGCGTGCCCGCTCACGTGGACGACGAGCACGGCGGTGAGGAAGAGCGGAAAGTTCTCTTTGTGGTTCGTGAGAGCGCGTGTCGTGCGCGTCACCCAGGCTGGAAACGTGGGCTCCGCGTCGCGGTTGCCCGCGTTCCACTCCGGCCCCGCGGCCCGCGTTTTTCCAGCGATCTCGAGCATGACGAGCGCGAGGCCCCACAGCGCGTTCACCACGAGGCAAGCAAGATCGACCGACATGGGCCACGACTAACAGATGCGCTGCGGGGAGGCATGTGGCGAAAGGGCGCGCGTGCTTCGTTTTCAAATGATACGTAGTTGCATGTGACATTCCGTCGTCTTAGAGTCGGCGCCATGCTCGCTGCCGTCTCTTCTCGAGGGATTCGCCGACGGAAAAGCTCCACCACCGCGCGCCGCCCGCGCGAGGTCGCGTGGGTGCTCGAGGCGAGCCGAAACACGTGCCGGTGGCGTCGCACCATCGCGCCAGAGGTGCTCGCCGCGCTCGCGCGCGCGGTCGCCGACGTGCGCGCTCCTTCGGTCGCCGAAGCGGGGGACGGCACCGTCGCCGCGCTCCTCGTGCGCGACGTGCTGCCGGAGGCTTCTGCCGAGGTCGCGGCGTGGCTCGCGCGCGACATCGAGCGCGTTCGAAGGGCCTTCCGCGCGCTGCGGCCGAACGAGCCTACGTCGATGCAGCTCGAGATCGTCACGAGCGACAAGTGCCGCCGATTCCACGCGGACTACAAAGTGCTCCGCGCGGTATGCACCTACGTGGGCCCGAGCACGGAGTGGCTGGACGACGACGCGATCGATCGCGAAGCCCTCGCCGACCGCTCGTTCGACATCCCGCTCGAGGCCCAGAACGCGCGAATCGTGCGTGATCCGAGCGCGATCCGGCGCGCCCCTCCCGGCGACGTGGTGATCCTCAAGGGGGAGGCAGCGGAAGGAAATCGTGGGCGGGGCGCAGTGCATCGTTCGCCGCCGGTCGAGGCGACGGGGGCACGCCGCCTCGTGCTCACGCTCGATTTTCCGTGACGCGCCGTCGGCGGCTCACGTCACGAACGCGATCCCGGCGTGGCTCACGATCGAGCCCTCCTCGGGATCCGTCGTTTGTTCGTAGTAGAGGACGTTGCCTCGTTCGGCGCCGGAGAGGGTCGTGAGCAGCGTGTAGACCGGCCCCGTCCCGCAGACCCGCCTCGTCTCGCGGTCGCTCGTGACGTGGTGAAAGAAGCCGAGCGCGTCGCCGCCCTTCGCGAGCGCGATCGATGCTCGGTCGCGGGCTTCGAGGGCGCGTCGTTCGTCGGGCCGGTACGCGGCGTCGCCGAAGCGAGGGCCCACGTGGGCGAGGTCGGCACCCGCGAGCACGACCGCGTCCTCGTCGCGCACGAACGCGGCGAGCTCGGCGAGGAACGTTTGCACCGCGTCGTCGCGCTTCGGGTCCGCCGCGCGTGACTGCGCCGCGTTGAGCCCGCACAAAATGGGGACGATCCGCGCGCCCTCTGCCTCGTCGCGCCCCGCGAGATCGAGCGCGCGCTTGAGGAACACGGCGGAGAACTCGATCGAGTGCTCGTTGCGGTGGTTCAAGAGGTCCTCGCACGGGTCGAACACGCACGCCGCAGCGAGGCGCGCGCTGCCCTCCGCGTGGACCGCGAGATCTCCGAAGGGCGTCGCGAAGGCCTTCGCGCAGATGGAGAACGGCGCGTGCATCGGCGCGTGGGAGGTGCCGAGCAGCACGTACGTGCGCGTCTTCGGCGAGAGCGACGCGGTGAGCGCCGTCATGCACGCCCCGTAGCCACGGGCCCCGCGCCACGGATCGATGTGCGGCAACACGAGCGCACGCAGAACCTTGTCGGAACCTATCGGATCTTCGTGAGAAAATCGGGATCGTACGCAGTCGTTCGTGATGTAACGCGCGAGCTCTTCGGCGTCACCGGGGTAAGCCGAGCCGGCGAACGCGGCGGCGCGAACGGGGGCCTCGAAGAAGGCGCGACGTTCGGCGAGCTCGGCTGCCTTCGCGGCGGGGCCCTCGAGGAAGAGCGCGGCGTCGAGTGTGCGGGCGGCCTCGCGGATCGCCTCGAGCGGCACGTCGAGCCGTTCGTCGCGGTAGAGCGCGCGCCGGATCTCCTCGAACGTGCGTGTCCCGGTGAACCGCGCGACGATCGGCGCGAGCGCGATCGGTACGAGGGCAGGGGTCTTTGCGACGCCGGTCGGATCGCGCAGCACGAGCACGGGCTCACCCGCCACCTGCGACACGAACGAATCCACGGCGCGCAGCTTCGGCCTCGATGGTTCCATCGTGACGCCTATGGTATCGCGCCCGCGTGACCCTTTCGCCCGAACGTGCGCGCGAGCAGCTCCTCGAGATTTACCGGCGTCTCGACGACGCCTTGGTCGGTTTCGGCTGCGGCGCGAGCACGGCCTGCTGCCGCTTCGGGGTCACCGGCCGCGAGCCCTACGTCACGAAGGTGGAGCGTCACGTGCTCGAGCGGGCGATCGCGAAGCGGGGAGGCCTTCCCAAACGGAAGACGCTGCCGATCGCGGAAGAGCGCGTGTGTCCGCTCCTCGGCGACGACGGACGCTGCGGCGTGTACGAGGCCCGCCCGTTCGGTTGCCGCACGTTCTTCTGCGACGACGCGCTGCGCGACTACGCCCCGGGCAAGCTCCCCCGTGCCACGATTGGTGCGCTCGTTCGCGACCTCTCCGATCTTTCGGAGAAGTACGATCCGCGCGACGGCCGCGGCGCGCCCCTCACGCGAAGCTTCGGGCGACGGACGTAGAACGCGCCGTGAAACCAAGCTATTCACGAACCGTGCGGAAGAGCCGGGGACCAGCGCTCCCGGCCGTGATCGGCGCAAGCTACGTGCTCGTGCTCGCGGTCGTGGCGGGAAAAAAGGGCGACGACGCGGTCCTGGGCGACAAGGCCGAGGCCGTGAGCCACTTCATCGAGGCGAAGTTCGCCTCCGACGTGGCGCGGGTCGCGACCGCGATCGGAGCCTGCGCGATCGGGATCGGTCTCGTGGTGGGCGTGCTCGCGTACGGCCTCATGCGCGCGCGCGGGGCCCATCGCGCGAAGCTCGGGCGTTACGTAGTCGAATCGGCGCTCGTGGTCGCGGCGGTGCACGCGCTCTTCTTGCTCCGCGCGATGGTGCACACGCCGCAGCTCTACGTGAGCAGCTTCTATGCGCGCGGAGGGCTCCTCCGCACGGTGCAGGTGATCGCGACCGACGTCCTCGGTGACACGGGCACGAGCCTCTTCGTGTGGGGAGCGCTCGCGTTCTACGTGTTCGGACCAGGGGGTCGCAGCGCGGCGGTACGCCCGCTCGTCGCGAAGCTCGTGAGCGTGCTCGCGCGCGCCCGAAGCAGGCTCGCGCGGGGCGGACCTTTGGCCCTCGCGCTCGCGCACGGGTCGTTCTTGGCGCCTCCGGAGCTCGCGTCCGCGAAGGGCGCGAAGACCGGGGGCGACCCCGGGACGAACGCGCACGCGCTCACCGCGGAGACGCACGAGCGCGACGACGGACCGCCGATGAACGTGCTCGTGCTCGCGGCCGACTCCCTCCGCGCCGACAGGCTGACCTCGCGCACGGCCCCGAACCTCGTCGCGCTCGGGGAAAAGAGCGCTCGTTTCGATCGCGCGTACGTCTCGGTGCCGCGCACGTTCTCGTCGTGGGTGAACATCCTCACCGGCCGTCACGCTCATCATCACGGCGTAAGATCCATGTTCCCGCGCTGGGAGGAGCGCGCGAAAGACTTCGACGCGGTGCCACACAGGCTGGCGCGAGCGGGCTATCGCACGGCGGTCTTGGGCGACTTCGCCTCCGACATTTTCGGGCGCGTCGACCTCGGATTCGCGCGCACCGACACCCCCACCTTCGACCTTCGGCAGATGCTTCGTCAGCGCGGCATCGAGCGCGAGACGCCGCTGCTGCCGTTCTTGCACTCGCACGAAGGGCGTGCGCTCTTTCCGGTGCTGAAGGAGCTCTCCGACGCCGCCGACGCGGAGCTCTTGGCGGACGACACGGTCGCGGCGCTGAAGGCGGCCCGGAACGAGCCCTTTTTCCTCACCGTGTTCTTCTCGACCGCGCATTTCCCGTATGCCGCGCCCGCCCCGTACTACCGAACCTTCACCGATCCTTCGTACCGAGGGCGCTACAAATACCACAAGCCGGCGGTGCTGAACGGCGAGCTCCCCCCCGACGAAGCGGACCGCGCGCAGATCCACGCCCTCTACGACGGCGCGGTGCTCAGCATCGACGCGGCGATGGCGCGCGTGCTCGCCGCCCTCCACGACACGGGCCTCGACAAGACGACGATCGTGGTCGTGACCGCCGACCACGGCGAGACCCTCTACGAGCACGGGCACGGGCAGGGGCACGGCGATCACCTCTTCGGCGACGAGGGCACCCACGTTCCACTCATCATCCACGATCCGAGGGAAAAGACGCCTCGTCATGTGGCGTCGATCGTGCGCGAGGTGGACATCGCTCCCACGCTCTACGCCCTCACGGGGGTGCCCGCGCCGAAGGATCTCGACGGCGCGTCGCTCGTGCCCCTCATGCGCGGCGCGAGCGAGCCTCCACGGTTCGCCTACGCCGAGACCGAGCTGTGGTTCACGGAGGACATCGCGGGGGTCACCCCCGAAGAGCGCCTCCCGTACCCGAACATCATGCAGATGACCGAGCTCGACTCCGCCCACGGGCAGGTCGAGGTCGTGCTCCAAAAGGCGATGATCCCGACCACCCTCGTCGCTCGCCACCGCATGGTGCGAGACGAACGTTTCAAGCTCGTGTACGTGCCGACGCGAAAGGGTGCAAAGTACAAGCTCTTCGACACGGAGAAGGATCCGAACGAGCTCCACGACGTCGCCGCGGCGTTGCCGGCCGAGGTGGAGCGGCTCCGTGGCCCGCTGTGGAAGTGGATGCTCGAAGATCGCACCATGCTCGCGCGAGATGGGCTCCTCGTCCCTCGGGAGGAGGCGCCATGACGACGTACGCGAGCGGCAGGCGAGAGCGATGAACGAACGAACGGCGACTCGGCTCGCGCGTGGCGGCACCGTGATCGTGCTCGCGGTCGCCCTCGCTGCTGCGTTCGGAGTCGCGTTCTCGCGCGGCGGAGGCGCCGATCCGCAGGCCGAGGTTCCCGGGCCTCTGCGCGGGGACGCGGGCCCGGCCACGGACGGCGGCGCGAGCGCGAGCGGCGATCTCGCGGTCGTCATGCGCTTCACGGAAGAGCTCCGAAACGCGCGGATCGAGGCGCCGCAGCAGCAAGAGATCGACGCCGTCCTCGCCCCCCATTGGCGAAAGCTGCGCCCGCCGTTCGCGAAGGTGGCCCCCGAGCACGCGCGCCTCGTGTCGTCGTTCTCGCTTCGCACGAGCGAAAAAGAGGAGCAACACTCGGTGGCGACGCAGGCTTCGGGCTCTGGCTCGGGGTCCGCCGAGTGGAAGCCCGACGTCCGCTTGTGGAACATGAACGAGGGCAGCTTCGACCAGCGGGAGTCGCTCGTGCTCCCGGTGCCGGCGCAGGCCAAATTCCCGGTCACCCTGCCTGAGGGGGCGAAGGTCACGTTCGGCGCCGGCACCGCGACCGGAACGCGTCACACGCTCGTGTTCCGGGTCGCGTTCGTGCCATCGTCCGGCCTCGCGCCACCACCATGCGACACTCGGATCCCGCCCGCGCGGGCGCGCCTCTTCACCGAGGTCGTGTGTGATCTGTCCGCGTCGGCGGGCGCGGCGGGGACGGTGGAGCTCAGCGTGTCGGCGGAGGAGCCGCGCCCCGACGAGATGGCGCGCCGCCCACGACGCGTAAGCGCCGACGGAGGCGCCGCGGAGGACGCGCTCGAGTCGGATCGTCGCGAGATCGCGCTCTTCGGGCAGCCGCTCCTGCTCGGACGGGTGGCGAGCGCGCCGTACAACGTGCTTTGGATCGTGGTCGACGCGCTCCGCCCCGACGTGATCGCGAGCTTCCACGACGACGCGCGAGACGAAAAAACGAGGGCGGCGGAGCTCGCGCCGCTCGACGCGCTCCTCCCGAAGATCGACGGCTTGATGCCCACCCTCGACGCGCTCGCGAAAGAGGGGACCGTGTTTCGTACGGCCACGTCGGCGGCGTCGTGGACACGCCCGGGCACCCTCGCGATGCTCGCGGGAGCGCGCTCGAGCGAGCTCGGGATCGAGACCAAAAATTGGATCTTGGACGCGGAGGCGCTGACTCGGTTTTACGCCTCGGATCCGCCGCTCTTGCCGCTCGCGCTCCGCCGGCGAGGCTTCGTCGTCTCGGCGTTCGTGAACAACTACTTCCTCGTCGGGTACACGCCGATCGGGCTCGACATGGCCTTCGGCGAGGTCACGGATCATCGTTACCGAACGCGCGACACCGAGGAGGTCACCAAGAGCGCGAAGGCCTTCTTGGCGGCGCGCCGCGACACGCGCTTCTTCGCGTTCGTGAACTACAACTCGCCTCACGATCCCTACGATCCGCCGAAGGAGATGCTCGCGCGCATCCCCGAACCGCCGCGAGGTCCGCAAGATCCCACCGTGCGCCGCTACATGGCCGAGGGCGCGAAGGACGACGCTGCGATAGGCGAGCTCCTCGCCACGTTGGGCGAGCTCGGGCTCCGTGAGCGGACGCTCGTCGTCGTCACCGCCGACCACGGCGAGACACTCTCGACCGCGCACCAGGGCAAGTCGAACGACGGGATCCCGATCCGGTTCCACCACTCCGCGAGCAACTTCGAGGAGACCACCCGCGTGCCGATTCTGATGTCGCTTCCGGGGGTAATTCCCAAAGGAAAATCAGTAGATGCACGCGTTCGGAGCATCGACATCGCCCCCACGGTGCTCGACGTGCTCGGCCTCGAGCCGCACCCGCGGATGACCGGGCAGTCGATGCTGGGCCTCGCGAAGGGAGGCACCGAGGCGGAGGGCCGCGTCGCGGTGACGGAGGGGCGCGGCACGCGTTCGATCCTGTACGGAACGTGGCACCTCCTCGTGTACGACGCGGAGGCGAGCCACGATGGCGGGGTGGGCTTCGCGGGCCACGACGCGCTCTTCGATCTCGCGAGCGACCCTGGCGAGCGCCGCGATCTCGCCGCCTCGAGGCCCGAGATGGTCGCCGAGATGCGGC
>JAAFHV010000241.1 GCA_013297655.1 Myxococcales bacterium
CGGCTCGGCGAGCGCCAAGCGAATCGCACGAAGGCCGAGGGCGGGGTTCATTTCCGGGGGGAGGCGGAACGTGGACGCGAACTTGTCGCCGCCGATGTCGAACGTACGAAGCGTGACTGCGGACCCCTCGAACGCGTGGACGACGCTCGTGTACGCCTCGTACTGCTCGTCCTCGGTGGGGAGATCGCCGCGATCGACGTAGAGAAACTCGGTGCGGTAGAGGCCCACGCCGTCGGCGCCGCTGCGTTTCGCGAGCGTCGCTTCGGCGGGAAGCTCGAGGTTGGCCCAGAGCTCGACACGTGTTCCGCACGCGGTCGCAGAGGAGCGCTCGCCGTCTGCGAAGAGGCGATCGGTTCGCGCGCGGTGCCGCAGCCGTCGCGCATCGGCGCGGGCGTGATCGTCCGGGGTGGGGTTGATGGTGACGGTGCCGGTCAGGCCGCACACGATCACGGGATCGCCGGTACGGACCGAGCGCGTCGCGTCTTTGACGCCCACGACGCTCGGGATTTCGAGCGCGCGCGCCATGATCGACGTGTGGCTCGTACGTGAGCCCACCTCGGTCACGAAGCCCAGCACCGGCTCACGGGCCATGCCGGCGGTGTCGGCGGGCGAGAGGTCGCGCGCGATGATGACCATCGGCTCGGAGAGCCCCAAGCTCGCCCCGGCTTGTCCTTCGAACGGAGAGGTGTCACCCGCGAGGGTGCGGAGCAGCATGTCGCAGACGAACTCCACGTCGTGCACGCGCTCGGCGATGTAGCTGTCCTTGCCGAGCTTGTCGGCGTCGGCGAAGAGGCGGGCGAGGTCGTCGCGAGCTTCGTGCACGGCCCACTCGGCGCACTTACGATCGCGGCGAATTTTGCGCTCGACTCGATCGTGCAGCATCGGATCGTCGAGCATCAGCAGGTAAGCCTCGAGCACCGGGACTGCGGTGCGCGACCCCTGCGGCATCGCCCCCGCCACCGCGCGGATTTGCCCCTGCGCTCGCTCGGCGGACGTGCGCACGCGCGCCACCTCTTCGTCGCACTCTTCGCGCGCGATCGTCCTTCGCACGAAGACGTTGCGGCGCCCCGCGACCACGAGGGCGCGACCGACCGCCACGCCCGCCGAGCCCGCGATCCCCTCGAGCACGACGCGCTCGCGGAGGGAGAGATCGGTTTGGCTCGACGGCGCGGAGGGGGGCACCTGGGAGGGTGGCGGAGGCTCGCCCACGGTCAGCTCGCCTCGCCGAAGCGCTGCGCGATGAGGTCACCGATCGCGGTCACGCACTCTTCGGAGCGGGCGCCGGTCGCGAGGATTTCGATCACGGTGCCCTTCGAGCCGCAGAGCAAGAGCACGCCCATGACCGACTTGGCGTTCGCCGATTGACCTTCGTGCGAGACGCTCACCTCGCACGGGAAACGCGACGCGAGCTGCACGAGCTTCGTCGCAGCGCGCGCGTGGAGCCCGAGGTCGTTCACGATCGTGAACCGAGCCGAATGCGAATCGTCGCTCATGACTCTCCTCGTTCGCCTGGATCGGACTCCGGTGCCGGCATCGCGGCGACCCCCGGCGAGCTCGATACCATCGGATCCATGGGGGATTTGCCGCGCAAAACGTCGCGATGGCGCACGCGCACGTGCGGCCCGAGGGCGCGCGCGAGCTCTTCCGCGAGCACGACCGACCGGTGCCGTCCGCCCGTGCAGCCGATGCCGACGGTGAGGTAGCTCTTTCCCTCGCGCTCGTACTTCGGGATCACGTAGCGGAGGAGGTCGAGCATCTTCTCTTTCAGCTCCCCCGCCTCGGGTTGGTCGAGCACGAAGTCGCGCACGCGCGGGTCGGTGCCGGGGAGCGACTTGAGCTCTGCCACGAAGTACGGGTTTTCGAGGAAGCGCACGTCGAACACGAGATCGGCGTCGACCGGCGGCCCGTACTTGAACCCGAACGAGACGACCCGGATCGCCATTCGCGTCGCGGTCGTCTCGGGGTTGTATTGTGCAATGATCGCGCGGCGGAGCTCGTGCACGCTCAGGCGGGTCGTGTCGACCACGCGTGACGCGCGGGCGCGGAGGGGGGCGAGTCGCTCGCGTTCGAGGGTGATGCCGTCGATGACCCCTTGAACCCCTTGCCCCGAGCTCGCGGTCGGATCGGCGAGGGTGTGCGGCCTTCGCGACTCGGAGAAGCGCCGGACGAGAGTCTCGTCGGAGGCGTCGAGGAAGAGCACCTGCAGCTCTCGCTCGCCGCTCGCTTCGATTTGGGAGAGGGTCTCCGCGATTTCACCGAAGAAGGCCCGCACGCGGACGTCGATACCGAGCGCGACGCGCAAGATGCCCCCGCGCTCGCACAGGCGCACGGCCTCGGTGGCGAGGGCGGTCGGGAGGTTGTCGATGCAGAAAAAACCGAGATCCTCGAGCGCGTGGAGGACCGTGGTTCGGCCCGCGCCGGAGAGACCAGTCACGACGACGACGAGAGGCTTGCGAGGGGTAGTCGAGGTCATTCTTCCTCCTTGCCGACGAGAGCAGGGATGATCGCGCTGCTCTCCGACGCTTCGGGGCAGGGTTCGAACGCGAGGGTGCGCCGACCGGGGCGGGAGGGGGACTTTCGGGCCTCGAGCTGGGCCTCGGAGGACCGCGCAGGCGCGACGGCGGGCGGGCAAATCGACTCGCCGTCAGTCGAGGGCTTTCGCTCGGCGAGGAGCGAGCTCGCGGAGCCTCCTGACTCGCGGGTCGCGCGCAGGCGGTCGAGGAAGTTGCGCGCGCTGTAGGTCCCCGCGCGGCGGAGGAGCTCGTCGCGGGCGGCCATTTCGAGGATCGTGCCCATGTCGCGACCGGGGCGCACCGGCACCGTGAGCATGCGGATCGGGGTGGAGAGGATGTCGTGGTGCGCGTCCTCGACGCCGAGGCGGTCGTAGTCGCGGGTGTCGCTCCACTCCTCGAGGCGGACCACCACGTCGATGCGTTTTCGCGCGCGAACCGCGGTGACGCCGAACATGTCTTTGATGTTCAAGATGCCGAGGCCACGCACTTCGACGTGGTGAAGGAGGAGCCCATCGGCGGCGCCGAACACGGTGCCGGGCGGGCGCCAGTCGCAGCGGACCACGTCGTCCGCGACCAGTCGGTGACCGCGAAGCACGAGCTCGAGCGCGCACTCGCTCTTGCCGATACCGCTCTTTCCCAAGAGCAACAGGCCGACGCCCCAAACGTCGACCAGCACGCCGTGGAGCTGCGTCGTCGGGGCGAGGAGCTCGTCGAGCACGGCGTGGAGCGCGTTGATCGCGCGGCTGGTGGCGGCGTCGGCGACGTAGAGGGGCGTGCCGCTCGCCTCGGCGGCAGCGACGAGCGCGCGCTCGGGGCGAACGCCGCGCGTGACGATGACGACCGACAGCCCGAGGCCGAAGAAGGCGCGGCACGCTTGGCTTCGCTGCTCGAGCGAGAGCGTCTCGAGGTACGAGAGCTCGGTCTCGCCGAGCACCTGCACGCGCGTCGGTACGAGCCCGCGGAAGTGCCCCGCGAGGGCGAGGCCGCTCTTTTGGACGCGTGGATGATGCACGGGTCGTCCGAGACCTTCGGCGCCGGCGAGCAACTCGACGGGCATCGCGAGGCGCGGATCGGTGAGCACCTCGCGGACGGTCACGTCGCGAAGACGCGGCGAGCCGGGCGGGGTACTTTCAGGGGCGGGGCTCACCATGGCCATGGATCCTCAGACGCGGGCCTCTTCTTCCGAGGCGACGAGCGCAAACGCGCGCTGCGGATCTTCCGCGGTAAGGAGCTTCGCGCGAAAGTCGGCGCTCCGCAAAAGCTTGGAGATTCGGGCGAGCGTGCGGAGGTGCTCTCCCGCTTCGCGCTTCGGGCCTACGACCGCAAACAGGTGGTGCACTTTGCCGTGATCGATCGCGCCGAACTCGAGGCCGTCGGGCACGAGCAAAAGCGCCGCGACCGGTCGTTCGAGGTTAGGGACGGCGGCGTGCGGGATCGCGACGCCGTCGCCGATGCCGGTCGACTGGAGCGCCTCGCGATCGCGGAGCACGCGGTCGAGCTCTCCCTCGGCCACCTCGCAACCCGTTGCCAGGAGGCGAGCGAGCGTCGAGATCGCTTCGCGTTTGTCGATAGCGTTGCCGGTGGAGATGGCCACGCGGCTGTGGGCGAGCATTTCAGAAAGGCGCATGGGAAGCCGTGAAGCCGTAAGGATGGTGTCCTCGAGCCCGGCACGTTCCGCCCCAATGCGTGCCGGGTTGCTCGAGGACTACGAGCGTTCGATCACTCTTCTGCTGGATCGGTGATCAGACGCTCGGACGCGCGCTCGGCGCCCTTCTTGGCGCTCCGTTCGGCGCTCTTCGTTTCACGGATTTGACGCTCGAGCTTGTCGACCGCGCGGTCGACCGACGCGTACATATCGTCGCTTCGCTCGGTGGCGAGGAAGTGCTCACTTCCTGCGTGGACCTCCACCTCGGCGAAGTGCTCGGCTTTCTGAACGCTCAGAGTCACCTGCGCTTTCATCGGCTGACGAAGGAACTTCTGCAGCTTGGCGACTTTGTCGTTGGTGTAACCCTTGAGCGACTCAATCGCCTCCATCTGACGGAACGTGATCGCGATGTTCATGCGTGCCGACCTCCTGCCCTCCGAGCCTTCGTAGCGGGGGGCGCATGGGAGAACCCGAGGCCTTGCTCGGGCATATTCGAAAGCATAGGAGCTTTCTGTCTACCTGCGCGGGAAATTACCGGAAAAAGAAGGGGCCTCGTCGATGCCGGCGCGCTGCCTTTCGTGCGGGCGACACAGACCCGTAAGCGCGGACGGAGAACGCACGCGAGCCCAACCGCTCCGCAACGAGCAGAACGGGCCGAGAAGCTTCACGAATAAGCGAATTTACTCGAATCTGCGCGCAGCGGCTTCTCCATCAGAAGTGCTTCTTGCGACGGCTCGAGGCCAAGATGCCGAGCATCTCGCGGTACTTCGCGACGGTGCGGCGCGCGATCTGGATGCCCTCGCTGCTGGTGAGAAGCTCCACGATCGCCTGGTCCGACAGCGGGCTCTGCTTGTCCTCGTCGTCGATGATCTTCTTTATCGCCTGCTTCACGCTCTCGGACGCGATGTCCTCTTCCGCGACGCGGCGGATCGACGAGTTGAAGAAGTACTTGAGCTCGAAGAGCCCCTGCGGCGTGTGCACGTACTTGTTCGTCGTCACGCGGCTGATGGTGGACTCGTGCATGCCGACCGTCTCGGCGATGTCGCGCAGGATCATCGGCTTCAAAAACGCGACGCCCTTCTCGAAGAAGTCGCGCTGCTTCTCGACGATGCACTCGGTGACGCGAATGATGGTCTTGCGACGCTGCTCGATCGCGCGGATGAGCCACTGCGCGTTGCGGAGCTTCTCGCCGATGAACTCCTTCGCGTTCGGGTCCTTCAGCATCTGCTTCGTGAGGTTCTCGTTGATGTAGAGCCTCTGCACGCCGCGGTCGTTGTCGGTCACGACCCACTTGCCCTGGTCCTTCACGATGTAGACGTCGGGGGTGATCGCGATGCTCTTGTCGTCCATCTCGGTGAAGTTCCGGGCGGGACGGCTCTCGAGCTTTTGGATCTCCTTGACCGCTTCGTAGACCTCTTCGACCGGCACCTTCAAGTCGCGCGCGATCGCCTGGTAGTTGTGCTTCTCCAGGTTGTGGAGGTGCTTCTCGATGATCGTGAGCTCGAGGTCGTCGCAGCCGAACATCTCGGCTTGCACACGCAAGCACTCCTGGAGGTCGCGCGAGCAGACCCCGACCGGGTCCCACTCCTGCATGATGCGGAGCACGTCCGGCGCGTCCTCCGGATCGAGCCCGGCTTCGTTCGCGAGCTCCTCGATCGTGAGGTCCGGTGTGCGACCCTCGGGACGATCGACGCCCTTCAAATCGAGGAAGCCGTTGTCGTCGAGGTTGCCGAGCACGAGCTCCGCGAACCTGCGCTCGTCCTCCGTGAAGTCGCTCATTTGAAGCTGCCAACGGACGTGATCGGCGAGCGACGTTTGTTTGGTGAGGTTCTGCTCGATCGGCGGGAGCTCCTCGAAGCCACCTCGCGTGCCGGGGGCCGACTGCTGCATCGAGCGGTTCTCGAGGAACTGCTCCCAGTCGATCTCTTGGACGCGCTTCTCGTCGGCCTTGTTCGTGTCCGACGAGGTGGCGCGCATGCGCTCTTCCATGCGGTCCACGAGGCGCTCGCCCTCGGCGTTTCCAGTGCCCGAGTCGGCCTGCTGATCGCGGCTCCGGGCGCGAGGGTCGATCTCGTCGTCGGCCAGCACGGGGTTGCCATCGAGCTCCTTGCGAATCTCGTCGATGAGCTCGAGCCGCGAGAGCTGCAGAAGGCGGATGGCCTGCTGAAGCTGCGGCGTCATGACGAGCTGCTGGCTCAGGCGGAGTTGCTGTTTGATCTCCATGGCGTGTCCTTCGGCAGGAAAAAGCTTCCCAACAAAAGAGTACACCCGGTTTTGCGACGCCATAGCGATATTCGTGCCAAGGGTCCGCGACACGTGTTTTTACGTTGACAGACGCGAATTTGGATCTGCAAACGCCCCGCGTCAGGCCGTCGCGAGGGTGCCCAGGTAACGGCCTCGCACGACCGGGTGATCGCGGAAATCGCCGGGGCTCCCGGCGGTCACGACCTGCCCGTCCAAGAGCAGCGCCGCGTGGGTGCAAATGCGGAGCGCTTCTTCCACGTGGTGATCGGCGAGGAGGACCGCGACCCCGTCGTCCGCGAGGCCGCGGAGCAGGTCCCCGAGGTGCGCGGCTTGGGCGGGATCCACGCCCGCATAGGGCTCGTCGCAGACGACGACCTTGGGCCGACCGGCGAGCACCCGCGCGAGCTCGAGGCGCCGTCGCTCGCCACCCGAGAGGAGCCCCGCGCGTGTCATCCGCGCGTCCGTGAGCCGCACACGGTCGAGGAGATCGCGCACGGTGCCGGCGTCGCTCGCGCCACGCGCGATCTCGAGGAACGTGGTCAGGTTGTCCTCGACGGTGAGATCCCACAGCACGCTCGGTCCTTGCGGCATGTAGCCGAGGCCACGTCGCGCACGAGCGTGGAGCGGCTCGCGGGAGACGTCGTCGCCGCCGAGGAGCACCGTGCCGGTCGCGTCGCGATCCTCGCCGACGAGCACCCGAAAGAACGTGGACTTGCCGGCACCGGAGGGCCCGAGGAGGCCGGTGACGGTGCCCGCTCGACACGCGAGCGACACTCCGCGAAGGAGCTGCTTTTTCCCACGTTCCACGACGACGTTGCGCGCTTCGAGGAGCACCTCGCGCGTGTCGTCGTCGTCGTCGTCCTCGTGCGTCGCGCTCACTTCGGGACGGGGACTTGGCCCTTCACTTGGGTCGCGGTGACCTTGGCCGTAAGGATGTTGATCGTCGCGCTCTCGGCCTGGAGAAACCCCTGCCCACGGGAGAGCTTCACGCCACCACGGAGGGCGAGCACCTGTTTCGTGAGGTCGAGCTCCACCTCGGGCGCCTCTGCGTGCACCCCCCGAACGTCGGCCGCGACCCCGCCGGATCCCTTCGCCCACGAGAGGTGGGGCGTGTGGTCGAACTTCAGGTCGAGGCGCGGACACTTCACGCTGAGGTCGCCTTTCGCGAGCAGCACGTTGCCGGTGAGCACGGCGGTCTTCTCGGTGACGTCCACCTCGAGCTTCTCGGCTTCGACGCGCACGTCTCCGCCCCCCACCTGGAGGATCGGATCGGCGCCCGCTTCGCGTGGAGCGACGAGCGGAGACACGAGGAGCGCCCCCGCGACGGCGGCGATCAGCGTGAGCTTGCGAGGCGTCATGGTCTTCACTTTAGTGCAATCCCGCGCGCGATCCCGCGTCCGTCGTTGCCGTGGCGCCCGCGCCGAGGTCCGAGCACCCTGGGTGCCGGTGTCTTAAGTGCCCGAATGTCATTGTCTTTTTGGCGCGAGCTGATCCTCGAGGGAGCGGAGCTCGGTCACGATGCCGGCCGCTTGGCCCTGGGTGCTCGGTGCGGTGGCGAGGGCGAAGAGGCGCTCGATGAGGGTCGTGACGGCGCTGCGCGCGAGCGGGTAGAGGGCGTCGGCGCTGCCGCCCGTCGCGGCGAATGTGCGGACCAGCGTGCGCGCGGTCGGGAGCTCCTCGGTCTCGGCGCGTGCGATCTCGCGTTCACCCTCCCAGCCGAGGCCGGCGAGCACCCGCGCGAGGGTCTGCGCGAGGTGGAACGTCGCGCGGTCGACGCGGTAGCGGTAGAGCACGGGGTCCTTCGTGAGGGCGTCCTCGTCGCGCCCGGTGGCGATGACCTCGAGGTCGCGTTTCCACGCGAGCGCGTCCCGCGAGAGGGCGCCCATCACGCGCTGAGAGGCTTCTTCCACGTCGCGATCGAGCTTCGCCGCACGCTGCGCGAACCCTTGCGCGCGACGGAGCATCGCATCGTCGCGCTCGGCCTCGCGCCGTGAGATCGCGACCGCGGCCTCGGCGAGGGAGGTGACGACCTTCCGCGTGCGGTGGCGGATCGCGCGCTCCTTGAGCTGCTCGCTCTGGCCGAGGATCTTCGCGTCGAGGAGGGCCTGGATGTGCGACCACCCGGACGCCTCGAGCGCGTCCTTGTCGCCGAGGCGGCCCGCGAGGGCGAGGCGGGCGGAGAGGGCGAGGGGCTCTTGCCACGACGAGAGCCCCGCGTTGGCGAGCGACTCGCGCACCATCGTCATGACCTTTTCGAGGTCGTCCGGCTTCAGGCGGTCCGCTTTGTTCAAGAGAATTTGGACCGGGAGATCGTGCGCGCGCGCCTCGGCGAGGACGGATTCCTCGCTCTTCTTCATGGGTTGCGAGGCGTCGAGCAGCCACACCGCAAAATCGGCCTCCTCGAACGCCTCGCGGGCCGCGGCGGCGTGGCGTGGATCGGGGGCGTTGAACCCGGGCGTATCGAGGATCTCGACCTGCGTGAGCGAGGTGAGCGGCAAGAGGATCTCGACGCGGCGCACATCGCCCGAGTCGAGCGACTTCAGCGTCGCGCGAAGCTCGGAGACGGGGAGGATGCGGTCCTCGTGCTTCGGCGCGGCGGGATCACCCGGCTGAAAGAAGAAGATCTTCGCGAGCGGATCCGGCGCGTAGCGAAGGTGGTGGAGGGTCGCGGTCGTGGGGAGCACGCCGGTCGGGGCGACGTCGGCGCCCATGAACGCGTTGATGAACGTGCTCTTGCCCGCGTTGAACTCGCCCACGATCGCGAGGCGCACCGGCCGCGTGCGCAAGATCGAGAGCTCGGCCACCCGCGCCGTCGCGGTGAGATCGTGGAGCGCGCGCGCGTGCGCATCGAGGCGCTCGAGGAGGGACGTCCAGTCGCTCGTCCCGGCCGGGATCCAGCGCGCGAGCACCGCCTCGCGGAGGACCTTCGCCCACGGGCTCGCGCGACCGTCGCGGATCGTCGCGAGCTCGTCGAGGACCGCGAACGCTTGGCGCGGATCGGCGACCCGCTCGGGCGAGGGGAGCTTGCGCGCGTCGACGACGACCGGATCTTGGCTCGACTCCGGGAACGCCGAGAGCGCGTGCGCGAGCGCTTCGGGATCGTGATCGTCGAGCGCGGCGTCGAGGAGCGGGCGCGCCGCCGCGCGGTCTCCCGCCGAGAGTGCCTCGCGGAGGGCGCGACGAGCTTCGTCGCGACGACCTTCGGCACGCGCGAACGCCGCGCGCCACCGCGCCTCCGACTCGGCCGGCTGACCCTCGATCACCGTCTTGATCCGCGCGCGCATCTCGTCGCTCGAGGCGATGCGGGCGAGGGCGTCGGCGAGGGCCTCGCTCGCTCCCCGGGCCTCCAGGACGAGCGCGCGGAGGAGCTGTTGGAAGGCCTCCGGGCGGCCCTCGAACGCGAGCGCACGCCCGCGCGCGAGGGCTCCGCGACCGTCGGTGGTGGCGCTCTCGAAGGTCGCGAGCCATCGCTTCGCGGACTCCACGTCGTTCTGCGCGAGACGAGCCTCGGCGCGGCGGAGGGCGACGTCGGGGGCGGTGTCGTCCGCGACGCGCTCGAGCCAAAGCTCGGCACGCGCGCCGTCGCCCTCCGCGATGTCCAAGTCGGTGAGCGCGAGCAGCGCCTCACGCCGCGCGTCGCTTCCCCCTTCCGCCACCGTGAGCGCACGAACATAGGCCTCGCGCGCCTCGGCGGGGGTCTCGTCGACGCCTTCGCGCACGCGACCGAGACGCACCCACACGTCCGCGCGCGACGGGACGCGACCAGCGAGCTCCTCCAGGGTCAGCGCGAGCTCGGCGTCGAGCCTCCCGAGCTCGCATGCGTCGGCGAGGAGCGCGAGGCCGATCGGCGAGCCGGGCACCTTGGCGAGCAACGCATGCGCGTGAGCACGCGCGCGCATGGGCTCTCCGGCGGCGAGGGACGCTTGCCCGTCCTTGAGGTGCCCTTCGGCCCCGGCGAGGGCGACCTCGACACGGCCCATCCAGCGTTCGATCGTCTCGGCGAGCTTCACGCCCCGACGATAGCAGCCTCGCGCTGTGCTTTCGCCTAAGTCTCTTCGCGGTCGAGGAGGCGCGCGACCGCGGCGCGATCGACGCGAAGGACGAGCACCTTCTCGCGAGAGACGACGGCGAGGCCCTTTTTGCCCCCGGCGGGCTTTCGAAGGTGCTTGCGCGGGGTGTATTGCACGTCGACGATCGCCTCGTCGCGCGCGTCCGAAAAGTGAGCGGCGAGGAGCGCCGCCTCGACGAGCACGCCCTCGGGGAGCCCTTTGCCCTTCGCGAGCGGCACGATCACGTGGGCGCCGTTCCGCTCCTTCGCGTGGAGCCACATGTCGTGCGGCGCGGCGAGCTTGAACGTGAGGGTCTCGTTGTCCTCCCCGCCGCGACCGACCAAAATTCGCGTGCCGCCGGAACCCTGGAAGTGCCTGAAACAACGTCGTTTTTCGTTGCCTTCGCGCACGGTGGTCGAGGCAGCGTCTTTCCCGAGCCGCACGTCACGGGGGGCGGCGTCCTTCGCGCGGCGCGCGATCGCGGCGAGGGTGGTCGCGTCGAGCTCGGGATCGCCGAGCGCGGAACGAGCCTCGACGAGCACTCCGATCGCGTCGCGGGTCTCGGCGAGCCGCTTGTCGGCGACGACGCGACCCTCGCGGAGCCGCTTCGCTTTGCGGAAGAGTGCCTCGAGCTGCACCATCGCCGGCTTGCCCGGATCGAGGCGCATCACGATCGGCTCGCCGGTCCCGTAGTCGATCGCGGACAGCTCCGTCGCGCCACGCGGCGCGTTCTTCGCGGCGGCGACGAGCCAGGTCGCGTTCGCAGCGAGCGCCGTCGTGCGAGCCATTTTTTCGAGGTCCCCGCCTATCGCCTCCGCGCGTCGCGCGAGCTTCGTTTCGGCCTTCCGCAGCGTGCCCGCGAGCGCCTTGGCCGAAGCGGTGACCCCCGCGCGCCCGATCCTCGGGAGCGTCTCCGCGGCGCGCGCGCTCCACGCCGTGATCTCGTCGGGGGTGGCCTCGGCGAACACGCGCGCGGGGGTCGCGTCGTCGGCGGGGCGAAGCCGCACCCGCCCCCCCACCGCCTCGAGGCGCATCCGCGTCCCGTCGCGCAAATCGAGCAGCACCGAGCCCTCCGACACCTCGTGCACCTTCGCGCCGACCAGCTTTTCGCCAGCCCGCGCGTCGAAGTCGAGCCCGGCGGGGACACGTCCCCCGAACGCGGCACGGCGCCCTTCGACGTCCGTCACGACCGAGGTGTGGAGCCCGGGGAGAGCCACCACGACCACGATCCGGGTCGTACCGGGAGCGCGCGTCCGCAGCATCACGAGGCTCTCGGCCACGTCGGCCTCCTGGACCATCGCGAAGCGGACATCTCCGTCCATGCGCGTGGGTATAGCGCGCGTGGCGGTGCGTTCGCTATCGTGGCCGTGCCGGAGGGCCGAGCCTGGTGGAGAAACGTGGGTACCCGCGCGGCCAAACGACCGCATCGCGCTTCAAGGCGCTCTTTTCGCACCTCGAGCGCGAGAAGGGGCGCGCCGCGGCCGAGACGTGGCTCAAGGTCGCCCGCATTCGCCCCGAGGAGATCGAAGAAGAGACGCGCCTTTTCCCGCTCGTCGCCCTCTGCCGTGCGCTCGATGCGTTCGTTGCGGAGCTCTCGGTCGAGGCGATCGAGGCGGCGGGCGAGGGCTTCGTCGCGAAGGACAACCTCGGGCTGTGGTCGCGTCTCCTCCGCGGCGCGCAGTCACCGGAGGCCGCATTTTTGCGCCTCGACGGCACCGAGAGCGAGTACGGGCGCACCACCGCGTGGGAGACGCTCGCCTCGGCTCCCGGGTCGTGGCGTGGGCGCGTCCGCGTGGCGCACGATCCGAGCTTCGAGAAGAACGGGCACCTCGCGAAGCTCCGCGAGGCCGAGCTGTCGACCGTGCCGTGCCTTTTCGGTTTTCCGCGCGCGAAGGTCGTCGCGACGACCGCCGATCTCACGAAGCAGGAGTACACCGTCACGTGGGAGCTCCCCCCCGCGACGGCACGGACGGCGATCGTCTCCGCGGTCGCGGGCGCTGCCGTAGGCGCCTCCGCGCTCCTCGTCTCCCCGCTGTACGGCGCGGCGGGCTCCGTGCTCGCGGCCACGTTCGCCGGCATCGCGGGGCACCTCTACGCGAAGGACAAAGCCGTCGCCGTCGAGCGTCGCGCGCAGGCGCTGCGGGTGAACGCGCTCGAGCGCAGCCTCGTCTTGAAGGAGCTCCGCGAGGCTGGCTCGGCGGGCGATCTCGTCGGCACCGTCGTCGCCGGTCAATACCGCCTCGGCAAGAGCATGGGCTCTGGCGCGACGGGGGTCATCTATGAAGCGGTGCGCCTGGCGGACGACTTTCCCGTGGCGATCAAGCTGCTCCGCGCTGCCGCCGCGCACGATACGGTGGCCTCCGATCGTTTGCGACGTGAGTCGGAGGCGCTCGGGCTCGCCTGGCATCCGAACGTCGTCGAGCTGCTCGATCACGGCCACCTCCCCGACGGATCGGCCTACCTCGTGATGGAGCTCTTGCGTGGTCAGTCTCTCGCGCAGAGGCTCGTCGAGCGCGGTGGTCGACTCCCGCCGGACGAGCTCCTCACGCTCGCGATCCCCCTCACCGAGGCGCTCTCCGCCGTCCACGCGGCGGGCGTGATCCATCGTGATTTGAAGCCCGACAACCTCTTCGTCGTGCGCGGCGACGATGGCCAGGAGGTCGTGAAGATCCTCGATTTTGGCATCGCGCGCGTGGAGTGGGAGGAGATGCGCATCACGCACCTCGGAGCGCCGATGGGCACTCCCGGGTACATGGCCCCCGAGCAGGAGGCCGGCGGAGAGGTCGACGCGCGCGCCGATTTGTACGCTCTCGGGGCCACCTTCTACGAATGCCTCGTCGGCGACCCCCCGAACGCCGACGCGACGGGCCAGCTCTTCGTCGTGCCCCTCGACCGCGACGACGGCGCACACACGGCGGGTGAGGCTGGCGGCGCAGGGACGGGAAGCGGCGTGCACAAGAGCGCGAGCCCCGTTCCTCCGCGTTGGCGCGCGCTCGTCGAGCGTTGTCTCGCGCGCTCGCGCGACGACCGCTACCCGGATGCGCGCGCGCTCGCCCGCGATCTGCGCGCCCTCCGCGACGAGCCGATCTCGTCGTCGTCGCTGCCGTGACGCGCGACCGCGCGACCTCGCGACACAAGCGTTCGTCGTGAGCCCGGTGTTCGTGGTCCGCGAAAGGGTCTGGTACGCTATGGCTTCGGTCTTTCCTCTTCTCCCTCGGGAACGCATGCGCTCGATCCTGCTCCTCTCGTTCTGTGCCGTCGCCCTCGCTGCCTGCGACACGGGCGGCTCCACCCAACCTGCTCCCGTCTATCCGCAAGGCTACCCCCAGGGGTATCCGCCCCAGGGTAACCCCGCGTATCCACAGCCTTATCCGGGCCAGCCGGGGCAGCCCGGGCCGCAGCAACCGGTCCCGCAGCAGCCGGCACCACAGGCGCAAACCCGTCCGCTCCTCGCGCCGCTCATCGGATCGCAGGCGATGCAGGCAGAGCTGCGGTCGGTCTTGAGCGAGCTCATCGCCGCGCTCCCGGCCGAGCGTCAAGCGAAGGTGCGCGGGATCCCGATCGCGTTCGACGCGTCGTTCGAGGTCAACGCGTTCGCGGGCTGCGACGAGCGCGGTTCGCCGTTCATGGCCGCGACGGAGGGCATCCTCGAGGCGATCGACGCGATCGGCCAGACCCGCGCGACGGACGAGCTCTTCGGCACGAAGACCTACGACGCGTACTGCAACCAGGTCATCCCGCAGCTCGTGCGGAGCGAGTCGGCGCGCGCGACGCTTCCGGCGGGGCTCATCCCGGCGCAGTACGGCGGCGACGCGCGTCGGTGGTCACGCGCGCACGAGATCTTCGACGACGTGCTCGCGTTCACCTTCGGTCACGAGCTCGCGCACCACTACCTCGGCCACACCGGGTGCGCGAACGGTCAACCAATGGGCTCGGGCCCGAGCCCGGCGCT
>JAAFHV010000242.1 GCA_013297655.1 Myxococcales bacterium
AAGCCGCTCGCGGCGGTGCTGCTCCTCGTCGTGCTCGCGCCGATCCTCGCGCGGGCCCGGCGCGACCCCGCGACGACGCTGCATAGACTCTCGCTCGTCGGCCTCGGAGCGGCGACCGCGATCGCGCCGGTGCTGCTCTACTTCTTCGCCCACGACGCGCTTCGTCCGCTCTACGAGCTCGTCGTGCAAGCGAACGGTCTTTATGTGCGCGAGGGCAGCCCAATCAAACGGCCGATCGATTTGCCCCTCCAGACGAAGCTGTTCTTCGATTGGTATCGCCCGTTCTCCTCGGTGCTCGGGGGCGCGACGGCGCTCGCGTTCGTGAGCGCGATCGCTCGAAAACGAACGTCCCGCGCGCGTTCCCTCGCGCTTCGCCTCTCCCTCGTCGCCGCGGGATGGATCGCGGTGTGCCTCCAGGCCAAGTTCTACCAAGGGCACTGGGGCGTGATGCTCGCGGGCACGACCATCGTCGCGGTGGGGCTCGTCGCCGACGTCGCGCGCGCCGCTCGGCCACCGGTCGCGCGTTGGTGCGTGCCGATCGCCGTCGTGCTTCTCGCGATCGGCTTTGCGTCGAGCGGGGCGCGAGTGAGCGAGTACGTCGACGTCAATCGTGCAGCGTACATGTGGGTCGCGGGGAAGAGCTCTCGCGCGACGTTCACCGACCACTTCCAAGAGTTTTTCAACAACGGGCGCGTACGCGACAACGAGGACGTCGCCGCCTGGCTCCGCGAGCACACCACCGAGGACGACTACGTGGCCGTTCGCGGGTTCCAGCCCCAGGTCTACGCGCTCGCGCGGCGAAGGTATCCCGGTCGGCTCTTCTGGACGACGTTCGTCCTCGGACCGGCGGGAGCGAAGTACGGCAGGGAGTGGATCGAGGCCGATCGCCGCGTGCTCGCGGCTCACCCACCGAAGTACGCATGCGCCTACGACACCGTTCACCAAACGATCGAGAGCGTCGAGTGGTGGACGGCGCGCGGCTACACGGTGCGCACGAAGGTCGGCGACTACATCATCCTTGAGCACACGCCGGAGACCGCGACCGAGCGGTGGTGAGCTGCGGCTGCGCGCGCGCGTCAGTGGCAGATGCCGCGCTCGTCCTCGGGTTTCGTCAGCGTAAACGTGGAGATCTTATCGCTCTTTTCGAGATCGACCTCGAGCTCGAACGGCCGACCGTAAGGGCACACGAGCGCGAAGCGACCGCTCGCGACGCTGTTGCCGGAGCCCGCGCCGAGTGTGCACACGCCGTGCGATTCGGCGAACGTCGCGAGGCGTGATCGCACGAGCCCGAGCTTGGTGTCGTTCGTGAAAAGCGTGAGCGCGCGTGTCTCGTCCCAACGTTTCGCGAGGGCGAGGATGTCACGCGCGCGGGTGGTGACGTTCGCGGTGACGGGAAAACCGGTGGAGCTCACCGTGAACCCCGAGAACGCGGCGCCGGTCGCGTGGGCGTGGATTCGAAGCGCGCCCCGCTCGCACGTCGCATAGAGCGACGCCTCGTCGGCGGAGGCGGCGCGCGTTCGCTCCTTAGCGAGCTTGCACTTTCCGTGGCGCTTTTGGAGCGGTGCGAGCGCCTCGTCGAGGGCTTTTTGCGGCACATGCTCGCGGAAGTCCTTGTCGAACGTGGCCTCGTAAATGGCCGTCGAGGAGGTGCCGAGCGCGTCGAGCCATGTCTGCACCTTCGCTTCGTGGGCGAACACGTGCTCACGTGGACCGAGGGCAGAAACCTTGGCGATCGTGTCCCAGATCCGCGACTCCACGATCGACGTACGCGCCGCGATGCTGTTCGAGAGCACGACCACCCCGAGCCCACGATCGGGCGCAAAAGATACGTTCGCGTGGAACCCGTCGATCGCGCCTCCGTGCTCGACGAGGCTCGAAAAGTCGCACGTGCGCCGTACGTGCCAGGCGAGACCGACCCCCTCTGCCGCCGCGGTGGTGCCGTCTTTCGTGCGCTCCACCTCGAAGTCCGAAGGCACGCCTTGCACGTGCGCTTCGCGGAGCGACGCGCGCTTCACCGGGCCGTCGTCTTTTGCGTCGCGCGCGGGCCACGCCTCTTCTTGGAACGCGATCCATTTTCCCATGTCGTCGAGCGACGCGTAGAGCCCACCCGCCGCCTCCGACGCCCCGAGCCGCCACGGAACCGCGGGGGTCGTCGTGTCGTTCTTCTCGTAGCCGGTCGCTACCGGAGCACCCGCGCGCGCGTTGGGCGTGAATGTCGCGGACGTCATGCCGAGCGGCGCGAAGAGGCGAGCCTGCACGATGTCACGAAACGGCTTCTTTTCTAGCTTCCCGAGCACGAGGCCGACGAGCGACATGCCGAAGTTCGAGTAGAGATACGCGGTGCCTGGCGCGTGATCGACGCGCGTGTCGAGGGCCTTCAGGATCTCGCTCTCCTCGACGTCTCGATCGGGGCGCGTGTAGTCGAAGTCTCCGAGCCGCGCGAGGCCGGACGTGTGGCTCAGGAGCTGACGCAACGTGATCGCGCGCGTGTCGGTGGGCACGAGCACGACCTTCCCGATCTCGGGCACGTAGAGGTCGGCGCGATCGTCGAGGGCGAGCTTTCCCTCGTCGCGGAGGGCGAGCGCGGCGGTCGCGGTGAAGGTCTTGGTGATCGAGCCGACGCGGTAGAGGGTGCTCGCGGTCGCCTTCGTATGGCTCGTTTTGTCGGCCTCGCCGCGCACGATCACGTGCACCACTTTTCCATCCGCCACGATCGCGACGGCGAGGCTCGGCGGCTTCGTGTCGCTCATCTCGCGGTCCACGATCTCGCCCACCTTCGCGCCGAGGGCCGCGATCGCAGCGCCACGACCCGGATCGCGGAACGCGAGCGGATGCGCGTCGGCCTCGTAGCGACTCGGCAGCCCCGCCGCGGCAAGTGCGCGTTTCACCGACGAAAATTGATCGTTCGGCACCGTGATGGTGAGGTTGTACTGGAGCACCTTGTAGCTCTTGCCCTCGCGCACGAGCACGCCGGTGCCGCGCGCGGGGCCGAGGTTCTTCGTCTCGAGGTCCTCGTCGAAGTACGCGGTGCCGTCGTTCGTGAAGCTCACGTTGCGCTTCGTCGCGCGCATGACCCAGCCGCGTTTTTTCTCGAAGTGCGGGTGGGCGTAAGCGCGAAACTCGGCCACCCCCCAGCGCTCTTTCGCGTCGGTGCCGAGGAACACCCCCTCTTTCGCGAAGAGGGAAAAATAGGCCTCCTCGTCGCTTCGCGCGGCCGCGGCGTGGAACGCATCGAGCACGTGGGCGACCTCGTCGCGGGTGGCGGCGGAGGCGCCCGATGGTCGCGGCGCGACCGCTTCCGGGGCGGCGCAGGCGGTGAGGAGCGCGAGGGAGACGACCCATCCGAGACGCGACATGCGGCGGAGGTTCGCACGGCGCGTAGGCTCGCGAAAAGGGGCTCCTCCGCTACCGACGGAGAGCGCGTGGGCCCTTCAAAGGTCGAAGATCTTCCCCGGGTTCAAGATCCCGTTCGGATCCAGGAGGCGCTTCGTCGCGCGCATGAGGGAAATTTCCGCCTCCGTTCGCGTGTAGGCGAGCGCGTGTTTTTTGAGGAGCCCGATCCCGTGCTCGGCCGACACGCTGCCGCCGTGCTCCTTCACGAGCGCGAACATGTCGGCGTCGGCCTCTTTTGTCTTCGTGAGGAAGGTGGGCTTGTCCATCGTGTCCGGCTTCATCACGTTCACGTGGAGGTTGCCGTCGCCGACGTGACCGAAGAGGCAAATCTCCCAGCCCGGGTAGCGCGTCTCGAACACCTCGCCGAAGCGCGCGCAGAACGATCCGAGCTGCGCGAGCGGGAGCGCGATGTCGTTCTTGTGCGGGAGCCCCGTCGCGGAGAGGCTCTCGCTGATGCCTTCGCGGAGCTCCCAAAGCGCGCGCGCTTCGCCCTCGTGCTGCGCGAGCACGCCGTCCTTCGCGAGGCCAGCCTCGAACGTCTCGCCGACGAACGTCTCGAGCGCGGCGTCGTCCGCGTGCTCGAGCTCGACGAGCACGTAGTACGGGTGCCGCTCCGCGAACGGCGCGCGCACCTTGCGATGCCGCTCGAGCCGGGCGAGGCACGCCGCGGTGAAGAACTCGTACGCGCAGAGCGTGAAGGGCCCGAGCTTCACCTTCACGAACAGATCGAGCACCTTCGCGAGGTCCTCCACCGCGAAGAGCGCGACCGTGAGTTTCCCGGGTAGTTTCGCGAGCTTGAGCGTGGCCTCGGTGACGACGCCGAGGGTGCCCTCGCTCCCGATGAAGAGCTGCCGCAGATCTTGGCCGGTATTGTTCTTCTCGAGCGCGCCGTTGAGCTCGAGCACCTCGCCGGACGCGAGCACCACCTCGAGCCCGAGCACCCACTGCCGCGTGAGCCCGTAGCGGAGCACCTTCACGCCGCCCGCGTTCGTCGCGATGTTGCCGCCGACGTGGCTCGAGCCCTTCGACGCGAAGTCGACCGGCCAGGTGAGGCCCGCGTGCGCGCAGTGCTCGTGCACCGCCTGGGTGACGGCGCCGGCCTGCACCCGCACCGTGCCGCCGAGCACGTCGACCGGGTCCATCCGCCGCATGCGATCGAACGAGAGCACGACCTCACCGTTGGTCGCGAGCGCACCCCCCGCGAGGCCGGTGCGGCCGCCGGACGGCACGATCGCGACCCCGTGCTCGTTCGCGAGGCGGAGCGTGTGGCTCACCTCGGTGGTGGTCGTCGGGAACACCACGAGCGAGGCGTTGGGCTCGTGCACGCGGGTGTAGTCGCGGCCGAACGTTGCGCGATCGTCGGCGTCGTCCGAGATGGCCATCTGCGGCGCCGCCTCTCGCAACGCGACGAGGAAAGGGGCCGGGAGCGCGGACGCGTGAGCTTCGGACATGGGCCGGAGATTTAGTTAGGCTCTCGCGCGGAGGCAAACCTCGATGGACCACAGCCCGCGATTTCTCAAGCTCGTGACCGACGTGAAGAAGAACGTGAAAGAGTGCACCGTCGCCGACGTGGCCGCCCGGCTCGCGAAGGGCGAGAAGGTGCCCCTCGTCGACGTACGCGAAGAGAGCGAGTTCGCGGCGGGGCACATTCCCGGCGCGCGCCACATCGGGAAGGGAATCCTCGAGCGCGACGTGGAAAAGGCCTTCCCCGATCCGAGCGCGGAGATCGTGCTTTATTGCGGCGGCGGGTTCCGGTCCGCCCTCTCGGCCGAGTCGCTCGTGAAGATGGGCTACACGAACGTCATCTCGATGGACGGCGGGTTCCGCGGCTGGAAAGACGGCGGACACACCACCGAGACCTGAGCGCACGAGCGCTTCGTCGGCGCGCGGTCAGTCGGCTCGGAGCGCGCCGGTGCCGTCCGCGAGCGCGGTCGTCGTGGGGTCGCCGTGGCGGGGATCGACGAGCGCGCGGCCCTCGCCGGGGCCTTGGGGCAGGCCCATGAGGCGCCGAACGGTGGGGCCCACGTCGTAGAGATGCGCGGGCTCCGGGAGCGCGACGGGCCCATCGGGGCGCACGTTTCCGCCCGCGATCATCCACACCCGCGACGACTCGGGGGCGACCCCGCCGTGGCTTACGAACGCACGCTCGCGCCCGTGGTCGGTCGTCACGAGGACGGTGGTGTGGCGGCCGTCGTCGCCCATGCGGTCGAGCGTCTCGAGGAGGCGCCCGATCGTCGCGTCGGCCTCGTGGAGGGCGCGCAGGTAGCCGCGGTAGTCGCCGAGGTGGGCGTACTCGTCGGTGTCGCCGAGGCCGAGGAACATGAACTGCGGGTGCCGGTGCTCGAGGTACGCGAGCGCGATCTCACGGGTGTACTTGTCCGGCCTGTACTCGCCGTGGCCGGGCCAGCTCGCCGCGATGCGCCCGAATTCGAGGTTCTTCGTCGCCTTTTCGTCGACCCGAAGCTCGCCTTGGTTCTCGCCGCGGCCCTGGCCGGTCGACGTGACGAGCTTGGCGGGAGAGAGAGCTGCAGCGCGCCCGATGACCTCCCACGACGAGACGACGGCCGCGCTCCCGTTCGTCGCCGCGGCGATGTCGTCCACGAACGTAGGCTCGGTGGTCTTCGGGCAATCGTTGGAGAGGCACCCGGTGGGGCGACGCTCCGAGAAGATTTCGATGTAGCCCGGCTGCGACACGTAGTTCGGACCCGACGCGAACATCGCTTCGCCAGAGCCCGGCATGCCGTACGCGAGGCCATCGCTCGTGCTGAGCCGGTGCAGGTTCGGGACGAGCACCTCCGGGCCGACGACTTCGCGAGGTGGGAGAAGGTAGGTTTTTGCGAGATCCGGGTCGACGCCGGTGAACACGTCTTGCCAGCGCACGCCGTCGATGACTACCAGGACGACGCGGCCGGGAGGCGGGGGCCGCTTCTCGACCGAGACACGCTCCGGGGTTACGCCACCGGCGCCCTGGGTCTCGTTCGGCGAGCGCACGACGCGGGAGACCGAGGTGTCCAGCGTGGGCAGGAACACGGCCAGCGTGGCGACGACGAGAGCGGAGAGGGCGGCCTTCTTGTGCACGACGAGGCGGCTCCGGGCGGGGCTGCGAGGGCGGGGCGGCTCGGAAAAACCGAGGGTGTACCTTCTACGTATAGCCGAGGCAGGTGTCCGGCCAATTTCCGACAGATGACGTTCGCGAATTGGAGACCGCGCGGAACTAGAAGCTACCGCGCCGATTCGTGCTCGAGCTCGCTCCGGTTTCTTGACAGAGGCGGTCCGAGACAGAAGAGTCGAAGATCGAGATGTGTAGGCTCCTCGGAATGATCGCGCGTCGTGCAGTCTCCATCGTGGACTGCCTCGCGACCGCACCTCGCAGTCTGTCGACCCTCTCTCACGCCCATCCGGATGGCTGGGGCGTCGCGCTCCACTCCGGCGACGCGCAAGGCTGGCGCGTCTACCGCAGCACGGAGCGCGCGCACGCCTGCGCGGAGTTCGGCAAGGTCGCGCGTGACGACGGCGCGCGGATCGTAATCGCGCACGTGCGTCAGAAGACAGTGGGGCACACGTCGATCGAGAACACGCATCCGTTCGTGCGTGGCCCGTGGGTGTTTGCCCACAACGGCACGATTCGCGATCTCGGGCAGCTCGAGCGACGGGCCTCCGCCGCGCGCCTCGCCGAGGTCCGCGGAGACACCGACAGCGAGCGGCTCTTTGCGTTCTTCCTCACGCGCCTCGACGAAGCGGGCCTCAGCGTCAGCGACGCTTCGAATCGCGACGAGGCTGGCGACGTGATCGCGGAGTCCACGAAGGAGCTCCGTTCGATCGCCGATCTTGGGGCCTACAACTACCTGATGTCCGATGGCAACGTGCTCTTTGCCCATCGTTTCGGGCGCACGCTCCACCTCTTGAACCGCGACTGCGCCACCCTCGTCGCCTCGGAAGCGCTCACCGACGAGCCGTGGGAGGTCGTGGAGGAGGGCACGTTCGTCCGCATCGGCGGCGGCCTCGCCCCGACCACGTCGATCCTCGCTGCCTGAATCGCGACCGGCGCCGAGCGGCCCCGTCGTGCCCTAGAAGGCGTCTTTGCAGCAGCGAGTCCCGGTCTCGCGGCCGCCGTACTCGGGGCCGTGGCCGACCTGGAACTGCCGGCACGCGTGGCGGCTCGGGATCCAGTACGAGCCCTTGAGGACCTGTTTCCAGCCGTACTTTCCCTTGCCGTCGGCGGCGACCCACTCCTCCACGTTGCCGGCCATGTCCATCGCGCCGAACGGGCTCTTGCACTTCGGGTGCGAGGCGACCTCGTTGCGGTGATCGGCAAGGTGCCCGTGGGACAAGAGGTGATCGAAGGTGTCGACGTTGCACGCGGAAGAGTCGCGGGCGTAGCCGTAGGGGTAGGGGAGCATCTCCTCGCCCTCGCACGCGAACTGCCACTCGCTCTCGTTGCACACGTGCGCGCCGTCGGCTTTGCAGAGCTTCCGCGCGTCGTCGAACGACACGAAGTTCTTCGGCAAGGCGGACGAGGCCTCCCGTCGCTCGGTGCGATCGATGCAGTAGCGCATCGCGACGCGCTCGCCCTTGCACACGCTCGGCTTGTAGCGGGCGCAGCGGAAATGGCCGTACTTGGTGTTCGGCGGGTCCATCCACTTTTCGCACTCCTGCTCCACCTCGGGGCAGTAGTTGCCCTCGACGAGCACCATTCCGTCGGGGCATGCGGCGGGAGTTGGCGGCGGGGTCGCGGCCGCGAGTGGCACGTTCGCTTGGCTCAGCGTCGCCGCCGAAGAGACGGGCGCGAGGGGAGGTTTCGGCTCCGACCCGTCTTTCGTGCACGCGAGCACGAGCGTGGTCGCGAAGGCGAGCGAGGTAGAGGTGGTGAGCGCCCGGCGAAAGCCGAGGCTCGGCCCGTGGGTTTGGTACTGCGGTCCCATGGAGAGGCCGCACAAAGCACGGTTTTACGTGGGCGCAAACCCCCAACGACCGTGATCGACCCTCGGTGGCGACCTCGTCCATCGTGAGCGCTCGGTGCCTAGTTCGGATACATTTGTGTATCGAATAGGCCGATTCAGCTCTTGATCGCGCCGCAGCAGCGGTAGCCCACTTGGCGTCCGCTGTACTCGGGGCCATGCTCGGCGGTGCTCGCGCGGCAGCGGTTTCGACCGGGGAGCCACCAGCCCCCGTGGAGCACCGAGCGCTGCACGCTGCCCTCGCGCTCGGTCCATTCGTCCACATTTCCGGTCATGTGGTGCGCGCCAAAGGGACTTTGGCAACGTGGATATTCGGACACCTTCGCGCGGAGGTCGCGGAGCTTTCCGTCTTTGTCGCCGAGGTGGCGTTTGTCGATGTTGCACGCGGCGCTGTCGCGGGCGAGCCCGTACGGATAGGGCAACATCGCTTCGCCCTCGCACGCGAAGACCCACTCGGTCTCCTTGCAGAGATGAAGCCCGCGCGTTTGGCACTGGGCCTTCGCGTCGATGAACGAGATCTCCACCGTCGGGAGCTCCGTCGCAGGATCGTGGGCCTCCTCGCGGTCGATGCAGAAGTCGACCTTCCGCTTCGCGCCCTTGCACTGGGAGGGCGCGTACTCGGCGCAGCGGAGGGTCTGGTAGGGCGGCGGATCGAGGAACTTTTTGCAGGTTTGCTCGACCTCGTCGCACGCTTCGCCTTGCACCCGCACCATCCCAGCGGCGCAGGGCGAGGCCTCCGCGCGGACGCTCGGCGCCGCATTCGCGAGCGGCGCGAGAGCGAGCTTGGCGAGCATTCCTGGTGGGCGGTCGATGCCTAGGGGGGCGGGATCACGCGCCGCACCGACGAGAGGAACGAGCCCGAGCACCAACAAACCGACGAGCACTTTGGATTTTTGGAGGACCACGACTGCTCCCTCCCCGTGACGAAGACCCGAAACAAAAGGCCTTCTTCACAAAGCATGGGACGCAATATGCCGAGGCACAAGTCCATCCCGATGGAAGCTTAGAATCGATATGTAGACTGCACGCGTCAGTTGGGGCGCGGTGCCCATCTTCCGTTCAGGCGTCCGTCTCGGCTTCCGTTTCGATCGTCGCCATCGCGCGCGCGAACCATCGCTCGAGGCTCGCGCGAAACGGCCACATGAACCCGTAGTCGGGGCCCGTAAAACGCTGGAAAATAGGCTCTTTCAGCGCGTAGGCCGCTTCGCGCCCATACACCTCGAACGTCGCTCGCAACGTCTCCTCGTAGGCCTCCTGCTCGATCCGCGCGCGACCGTAGGCGAGGCCGAGGGGAAAGAACGGTACGAGGTAGAGGAACGTCATTCCCACGTCGCCCATGCGCCTTCGTTGCCGAAGATGGACCCGCTCGTGGCGGAGGAGCACGTAGCGATCGGTGTCGTTCATCGTCGGCCACGTGTCGGGGACCCAGAGCGTGCCGAAGAGCACGGTGTGGTACTTCGTGAGGTACGTCCGCATTCCGCCGAGGGTGACGACGCGGAGAAACACGTCGATCGCCTTCTGGAGCGCGCTCGTTCGCTTCGACACGATGCGAAACGTCGGAAACTCCTCGACGATCGCGGCGACGAGGGCGCCGCTCTTCGGGTGATCGCCAAAGATCACGGGGCCTCGAGCTCGTCCTCGAGGGGGGGCATCTCGGTGCTCGGAACGCGAGGATCGTTCGCAGACGCGAAAGCTCCGCGCCCGGCCTTCTCGGAGCCGACGAGCGTCAGCGTGTCGCCGCGCGCCAAGAAGCCGTGACGCTCGAACGTGAGGCGCTCGGGGTGCTCCTTCGCGGGTACGCCGTCGATCGTGCGGAGCGGAAAGAGGCGCGGCCGATGGTCGAGGGCGATCGCGCCGAGAACCCGGGCGAGGGCGCGGGCGGCGAGGTCGGCGGCGGCGCGTGCGTCCCCGCCGTGGGCGCCGGGGAAGGTCACGAGGCTGTCGTTCGCGCGCGAGACGTACGCCGCGATCGTGCCGTCGACGAGCGCGACATGGGCACCCGCCGCGCGCATCGGGTGCGCCGTCGTGATGCTCTCCGGGAAGGGAAGCGCGCCTCCGTACGGGCTCGCGGGATCGACGGCGGAGAGCCAGTAGAGCGCGTCGTTCGTGCTCTCGCGCGCGGCGCGGAGGCGATCGTCGGCCCCGGGGACGGCGAACTGGGTGGTACCGCGGCCTTCGACGAAGTACCCGCGCCGGGCGAGCCCACGATCCTCGAGCGCAGCGAGGATGTCGTAGAGCGCCGAGAATCCGCCCTCGATCCCCTCTTGCGGGAGCGCTTCGCGGAGGAGCACGCCATGACGTTCGATCACGCGGCGGGTGAGGGCGGTGCGTCGCTCGGTGGGGGTCGCGTCGAGCTCGGTGGGGCGCGCCGAGAAGCGGCCCTCGGTGCCGGGGAGGATCGCGCGCCTCGCCGAACGCGCCTGCGGGCGGGTGGGCCGTGTGGTGCGTCGCTCGACCCCCGCGAAGGAGCTTCGAAGCGGCTCGAGGGTGTCGTTCGTGAGGTGCCCGGACCAGATTAGCTCGTGCACCGCTGCGGCCAAATCGTTAGGGAATCCGCCTACATGGCGCACCAAGTCTTGGAAAAAGAGCGCCCCACGCTCGCGGAACGTGGCGAGGACTTTTTCGGCGAGCGCGGAGTGGGCGGTGTCCTCCGGGCGACGTCCTACGAGATGCCCCGAGGCGCCGAGAACGAGCGCGACGCGTCCGTCGTTCACCCCGAGCGGCTCGATTCCCTCCCAGGCGACCTCACCCGAGGCGAGGAGCTGATCCAAATCCCACGGCGAGTACCCGGGCACGCGGGCGGGGAGGATGTCGCGCTCGAGGACCGAGAGAGGCAGCGGGCACGCTTCGAGACGCGAGATCGCTTCGAGCAGGCGATCCGGATCGGCGCCCCGTGGTGCGCGGGTGCGCTCACGCGGCTTCGGCGCGGGGCCTCGCAGGTCGACGACGGCGGGCTCTTCGAGGGGCTTGAGCCCGTGCCACGCGAGGCAGAAGCGCGCGAACGTGGAGGCCTCCACCGGCTCCACCTCTTTGCGGAGAGCGGTCAACGTGCGCCTTCGCAGCGCGCGGAGCACGTCGCGATCGGCGTACTCCGGCGAGCCGTCGGACGTGGGCAAGAACGCGCCCTTGGTGAGGCGTCCGTCGCGAACGAGCGGCTCGAGCGCTTCCACCACCGCCGTCACCGGGAGCCCGTAGCGGGTCGCGAGGGCGCTCGCCGCGAACGGCACGTGGGTGCGTGCGAAGCGGGAAAAAATGCCACGAAGTCCCTCCGTCGTCGGCGCGAGGAGCGCGTTCGGGAGGCCGGGAGGGAGCACGACGCCGAGCCCGTCGCGGTAGCGCGCGCCGTCTTCGGCGGCGACGAGGCGCACCTCTTTTGCGATACGAACCTTCACGATCCGACGCTCTTCCACGAGGGTCACGATCGCGCGCTCTCCGACGCTCGTGTCGGCGAAGCGGCTCGTGACGTCGTGCTCGGTGAGGTCGCCCAAGAAGAGCAAGAGGTCGTGGAGCGCGTCTGGCGTGGTGAGGGGATAGGTGCGTCGCTGAAGCTCGTCCTCGAGCGCGATCGCGAGGTCCGGATCGAGGATCTTGCGGAGCTCGGCCTCTCCGAGGAGGGCACGGAGCTCCTCCGGATCGACGAGCAGCGCCTGCGCGCGACGCTCCGCGAGGGGCGCGTCACCGTCGTAGAGGAAGTTCGCGACGAAGGTAAAAAGCAGGCTCCGCGCGAACGGCGAGGGCGTCTTGGTGTCGACGACGCGGACCCTGATTTTGCGCGCGCGCACGCCTTCGAGGATCTCGACGAGGCCGGGCATGTCGAACGCGTCTTTGAGGCACTCGCGGTGCACCTCGAGCATGAGTGGAAACTCGGGATAGCGCGAGGCGACGGCGAGCAAGTCGCTCGAGCGTTTGCGGAGCGCCCAAAGCGGCGTGCGTTTGCCGGGGGCCCGCTTCGGGAGCAAGAGCGCGCGCCCTGCCGCTTCGCGAAAGCGCGCCGCGAAGAGCGCGGTGTGGCCGATCTCCTCCGTGACCCGGTCGACGATCGTGTCGGCGGAGAGCATCATCGTCTCGATCGGCGGCGGCCCGTCGCCTTCGGGAATGCGCAGCGTGATCCCGTCGTCGGAGTACACCGCCTCCACGTCGCCGTCGCGGAACGCGCTGATCGCGGCCCGGATCGCGATCGCCCACGGGGCGTGCACGCGCGCGCCGAAAGGCGTCAAAATGCACACGCGGTGATCGCCGAGCTCGTCCTGGAAACGCTCGATCACGATCGTGCGATCGGTCGGCACGTCGCCCGCATCGCGGAGCCCGTCGTGCACGTACTTCGCGAGCACGCGCGCGGCCTCGGCCGAGAGCCCCACCTCGTTCGCGAGAAAAGCCTCCGCGAGGGGCTCCTCGCGCGACGCGATCTCGGCGGTGAGCTGGCCGATCCGCGCGCCGAACGACTTGGCCCTCCCGAGCCGGTCACCGTGCCAAAAAGGAGGCCTCCCGACCGCCCCCGGCGCGGGCACGACGAGCACCCTGTCGCGCGTGATTTGTGTGACTTTCCAAGAAGATGCGCCAAGAAAGAAGGTGTCTCCCTGGCGGAGCTCGAACACCATTTCTTCGTCGAGCTCGCCCACCCTTCGGCTCCGCGCGGCGGCCCCTTCGCCTTCGCCGGCAGAGTCGAGGAACACGCCGTAGAGGCCGCGCTCCGGGATCGTGCCTGCGTTCAGCACCGCGAGCCTCCGCGCGAACGGACGCGGCTTGAGGAGCCCGGTGCGGCGATCCCACGAGATGCGCGGGCGGAGGTCGGAGAAGTCGGCCGAGGGGTAACGGCCGGAGAGCATGTCGAGCACGCCGTCGTACGCGCTGCGGGGGAGGGCCGCGAACGGCGTCGACGAGCGCACGAGGGCAAAGAGCACGTCCTCGTGGATCGGCGCGGGATCGTCGTCCACGTCCGCGACCGTCAGGCCGGTCGCCACGATCGCGACGACCTGCTGCGCGAGCACGTCGAGCGGGTTCGACGGGGCGCGGGTGGGCTCGATGTCGCCCTCTTCGATCGCGCGCTTCGCGGCTGCGGCGGCGAGCAGATCGGCCTTGTGCTTGGGGAGGATCACGCCCTCCGAGATCGCGCCGACGGAGTGCCCCGCGCGTCCGATGCGCTGGATCCCGGAGGCGACCGAGGGAGGCGACTCGACCTGCACGACCTGGTCGACGGCGCCCATGTCGATCCCGAGCTCGAGCGACGAGGTGGCCACGATCGCGCGCAATTCTCCTCGCTTTAGGCGATCTTCGATCTCCTCGCGCGCGGCGTGGGAGAGCGAGCCGTGGTGGGCGAGGGCGAGCACGGGGTGGCGCGCGCGATCGGCCTCGTCTTCGATTCCGGCGAGCTCGAGGTCGACGTCGTTGAGGGCGGACGCGAGGCGCTCGGCGAGGCGACGGCTGTTCACGAAGATCATCGTCGAGCGCTTCGCCAAGATCGCCTCGTGGAGGCGGGCGTGCAGCTTGGGCCACGCCGATTGTGCTTTTCGCTCCTCGGGATCGAGGCTCCCGTCGCCGTCGAAGGCGCCGTCGGGCACGAACACGGAGACCTTGAACACCTTCTCGCGCGGCGCTTCCAAAATGCGCACCGGCCGCGGCTCGCCATTTTCGTAGCCCCCGAGGAGCTCGGCGGTGAGCGAGAGCGGCTTTTGCGTCGCGGACAGGCCGATGCGAAGGAGCTTGGGGCAGCCCGGTCGCTCGCGCGCGCGGAGGAGCTCGAGACGCTCGAGGCTCAGGAAAAAGTGGGCTCCCCGCTTCTCGCCGGCGAGCTGGTGGAT
>JAAFHV010000243.1 GCA_013297655.1 Myxococcales bacterium
TCCCGTCAAGGCCGTTTCGGTGGTTCCTAGGCGTCTTTCCGGGCCCGTTCGGCGCGTGGGCCGGGGTCGGCGGGGTCGGCGGCCTCGAGAGCGGGCGGCGGCACGGTCGGCAACACGGGCATCACCGTGTCCGGGACGTAGCCCGCGCGCGCCGCCCAGCGCACCACCTCGGCGGTGTGCTTTCGGATGCTCGAGCTCTTCTGGCGGCTCGCGACCAGCTCCCCCGCCACACGCAGCGCCTCGTCCGGGTACGCGACGAAGAGCGCGGCGACCGCGTCGTGCGCGTTGTAGGGGCCGTCGTAGGCGCGGCGAGCGACCTCGAGGAGGCGCTTCCGCGGATACGCGCCCGCACGCGCCAACACGAGGCGCGCGAGCTTGGTGACCCGCGAGGGCGTCTTTCCGTGGACGACGGGATCCCCCGGCGCCCCGAGCGCGATCTCGTGGAGCCAGCCCACGAGCGGCTCGCCGACCTCCGGGAGCGCCCCCTCCGGCAGCCACGCGCCGCCGAGAAGGATGCAACATGCATGCACATCGGGGGACCCACCGAGGCGCTCGACGAGGGCCTCGCGGAGGTCGGGGCCGGCGACGCTCGCGCCGAGCAGGCACGCGACGGGCGACACGGTGGCGAGGTACGTGAAAAGGCCACGCGGCGCTGTCACGTCGAGCATGACGTAGTCGCAGTCGCGCGGGCGGAGCGAAGGGAGCTTGAGGAGCGCGGACTCGTCGAGGAGGAGATCCAGGGTGCCCTACCTGCGGCGGAGGAGCGCGCGGAACACGAAGCGCATCGTGCCGATCCCGGCGCCGACGATCGCGAAGAGGAGCGACTTCTCGAAGGGCTCGTGGAGGAAGAAGTACATCCCGCAAAACGCGAACGCGAAGAGCACGAGCGCGACGATCGCGGCCTGCTTTTGCGCGGTGGTGTCCTCCGGCCTGCCCTTCAGCCCCTGCGCTTTTTTCCAAGCCGCTTTGGCTTCTTCGTCCGAAAGGCTCATTGGGCCGAACCATGCCGTCTGCGCGCGAGCGACGCAACGATTCGCGGTCGAAAAAAAGTGCCCCCGGACCGAGAGGCGTCGGCCGGGGGCGGAGGGTCCGGGAGGACCAAGTCAAGCATGGGAAGCGCGGCGATCAGTCGTCCTCGGAGTCCATCTGATCGGGGTCGTACTCGTCGTGGGTGTCGTCGAAGAGCATGTCGGAGGACTCGAAGGTCGTCTCCTGCATGAGGTCCTCGTAGGACAGGCCGACGCGGAAGCTGGGGCGGAGCTCCTCGCGGGTGAACTCTTCGATGGTTCGGTAGTGCTTCGGGACGGCCATGTGCATTCTCCGGAAATGAAAACGAGGACGACGAGCGCGGGCGTCTTCGCGGACGCGGGCGCGGGGGGGAAGTTCGGCGGGTGACGTCGGGTTTCAGCGCGTCGATGCCGGGAGCGCGCGCAGCCTTCGCGCTTCGGACAGGACGACCACGTTGTCCCCACGCTCGATGCGAGGCGGCCTCACGAAGAACGCGCGCAGGATGCGGTCCGTCGCGGGGTCGTCTTGAGCGAAGAGGGCGTGGGCAAGGGTCGTCGGCATGGCGTGCTCGAGATCGGTGCGGTTTGCTTCAACCCCACGTTTCCCTACATCTGCTCACACCGTACACCACGGTCCCGGGACGCCCAAAAAAAGGGGTTGCATTTCGGACCCCCGAATTCGCTTCGTCGCGATCGGCGGCTCGAATCGTGGAGCACGAGAAGGCATTCGGTGGTGGGCTTCGCGGAGCGGCAGCCGCGAGACCGCGCGCGAGACGGAGAGGCCGCACGATCCGGGGTGTCCGCAACATCGTCGACGAACCGCGTACCCCCGCATGATAGAAGAGCGGCGTATCCATGGCCGCGACCGCAAAAAAGCCGAAGACCCGAGAAAAAAGCGGCGGACGTGCGCGTGTCGTCGCGGTCGTGAACCAGAAAGGTGGCGTCGGGAAGACCACCACCTCGGTGAACCTCGCCGCGAGCCTCGCCGCCGCCGAGGTGAAGACGCTGCTCCTCGACATGGACCCGCAAGGCAACGCGAGCTCCGGCGTGGGCGTGCGCTCCGGCACGCGCGAGCGAACCGTCTACGACGCGATCATCGGCCGCGCGTCGATGGCCGACGTCATCATGGCGACCGACGTGCCCAACCTCTACCTCGCGCCCGCCACGCAAGACCTCGTCGCAGCGGAGATCGAGCTCGTCGACGATCCCGCCCGCGCGCAGCGGCTCCGCGACGCGCTCGAGCCGTGCGTGAACGACTTCGAGTACGTGCTCATCGACTGCCCGCCTTCGCTCGGCCTCCTCACCGTGAACGCCCTCGCCGCGGCGACGAGCGTGCTCGTGCCGCTCCAGTGCGAGTACTACGCGCTCGAAGGCCTCACCCATCTCATGGCGACCCTCGATCGCCTGAAAAATGGCATCAACCCGAGCCTCGCGGTGGAGGGCATCGTGCTCACGATGTTCGATCCACGGAACAACCTCGCCCACCAGGTGGCAGACGAAGTGAAGAACCACTTCTTCGTGTTCGACGCGATCATCCCGCGCAACATTCGCCTCTCCGAGGCGCCCTCGCACGGCAAGCCCGCGCTCATGTACGACGCCGCCTCGAAGGGCTCGCAGGGGTACCTCGCCCTCGCGCGGGAGCTCTTGGATCGCCACGCGAAGCTGAAAGAGGCCACGCCGTGACGGACAAACGACGCGCCCTCGGACGCGGGCTCGACGCGCTCCTGCCCGCCGCGCAAGCCCCCGCGCAGATGACCGCCGCCTACGGCGACAAGAGCGTGTTCTCGTGCGCGATCGACAAGCTCGTCGCGCAGAAGGGCCAGCCGCGTCGCCACTTCGACAGCGAGAAGCTCGACGAGCTCGCCGCCTCGATCCGCGCCCACGGCCTCATCGAGCCCATCGCCGTGCGGAAGGCCCCGGGGCAAGAGGGCGTCTTCGAGATCATCGCCGGTGAGCGCCGCTTCCGGGCGAGCCAGCGCGCGGGCCTCAAAGAGGTGCTCGTCGTCGTCAAAGACGTCTCTCCGAAGGCCGCGTTCGAGCTCGCGATCATCGAGAACGTGCAGCGCGAGGATCTGAACCCGGTCGAGCTCGCGGAGGCGCTCGATCGCCTCGTGAAGGAGCACGGCTACACCCAGGAGGCGCTCGGGGAGCGGCTCGGGAAAAACCGGGTCACCATCACGAACTCGCTCCGCTTGCTGAAGCTCCCGGTCGAGGTGCGCGAGAAGATCATTTCGTCGGAGCTCTCGGAGGGCCACGGCCGCGCGCTCTTGGGCTGCGACGATCCGAAGACTCTCGGCGAGCTCGCGCAGAAGGTCATGCGCGGCAAGCTCACGGTGCGCGCGACCGAGGCCCTCGTCCGCCTCGCGCGGGAAAAAGGCGCCAAGGGAGCAAAAGGCGGCAAGCCAGAAGCGGCACAAAAGAACGCGTCGGTCCGCGATCTCGAGTCGCGCCTGACGACCAGCCTCGGCGCCAAGGTGCTCGTGAAGGACCAAGGCAACAAGGGCGAAATCGTCATCCCTTACGCTGATTTGGACGCGCTCGACCGCTTGATCGAGAAGCTCACTTAGCTCGTCAGGGCGTCGCGTTTCCGCCGCCGCCGCCGCGAGCGCCACGGCCTCCCCCGCCCCCGCCGCGACCTCCCCCGCCCTCCGCGCCGTCGCCGGTGCTCACGAACTTGCGGTCGGCGCACATCTCGGGCGCCCAGGCGAGGCGCTTGGCCTCTTCGGGGCCGAGCTTCTTCGCGAGGTCGGCCTCGAAGCTCTTCGTCTCTTGCGTCATCGCGTAGAGGAGCTTCTCCATCGGCTCGCCGCCCTCGTTGGGCTTGCGCTTGCCGGCTTGCACCTCGGCGGTCGCGACGATGGCGCCCTTCGCCGCTTCGGGGCTCTGCTTTTTGCCCGCGTTCAAGATCGCGTCGACGCATGTCTCGGCGCCGACCTTGTCGATCATGTCCGGAGCGCCGAGCACCTTGCCGCAGAGCGGACGAATCTCGGCGACCATGCGCTTGTTCGACTCGGCGTACGCGTCGCGGATCGTGTCCGCGTCGCCAGGGGCGAGACCGAGACGATCGAGCGTATTTTCACCCGGCTTCCACGGCGTATCGCGGATGCACGGCATGCGGACGCGCAGGGTCCCGCTCTCCGCCATGCGCTCCCAGTCTTCTTTCGTAGGCTCGCCGCCGCGGCGGTTGCGACGCCCTCCGTCTCCGCGTCGGCCAGGCCCGTCGTCGTTCGCGGTGACGCTGCTCGGGAGGCCGGAGGGCATCGGCGTGGGCTTCTCGCCGAGCTCGACGAGCCTTCGGTCGCACTCAGCGAGGGACGCGACGAGGTTCTTGTTCGCGCGGGTGAGGCCGTCCTCGTCGAGCGGCGCGGCGGCAGAGGGCTCTGCGGAGGCGACCCCTTTTGGCGCCGACGGGCTCGTCGCGACGAATGCCGCGCTCGCGAGCCCCGCCCCCGCGAGCGCGGAGATCACCGAAGCGAGGACGAGATTTTTCCGTGCAGTATCCATGAAACCTCGGTTCCGTCAGGGGCTGTGGTGCGGCGCGGGCGAGTCGGGAGCGACCGGCTTCGGGGGCTCGGGATCCTTGTCGCTCTTCTTCGACAGACGCGCCTTGAGACGCGCGGTGACGACATAAAACGCCGCACGACGATGAGGCTCAGCACGGTGGAGACCGTGAGCCCCCCGAGCACCGCCGCCGCCATCGGGCTTCGCGTCTCGGTGCCGGGCCCGAACCCGAGCACCGCCGGCACCGCCGACATCATCGTCGCGATCGTGGTCATGAGGATCGGACGCAGGCGCAAGGGCCCCGCCTTTCGCATCGCCTCGAGCGCGCCGACGTGGTCGGTCTCCTTCACGTGGTTTGCGTACTCCACGAGCAAGATGGAGTTTTTCTTCACGATCCCCATGAGGAGCAAGAGCCCGATCATGCTGAAAATGTTCAGGCTCTTCCCGCTCAGGAAGAGGCCGAGGGCGGCCCCCGAGAGCGCGAGCGGCAAGATCGTGAGCACCGTGACGGGGTCCAAGAACGAGTTGAACTGGCTCGCGAGCACCATGTACGCGACGAGCACGCCGATGATGAGCGCGAACGCGAGGCCGCCGGTGGTCTCCTCGAGCTGCGACGCTTGGCCCGAAGCGACCGTGCGGTAGCCGATCGGGAGCGCGCGCCCCATCTCCAAGACTTTGCCCATGACCTCCGTCTGCGAGTGACCCGCCGCCACGTTGCCCGTGATCGAGATCGCGCGCTCGCGATCGAGGCGGCTAATCGTGCTGAGGACGGGCTTCTCGGTCTCGGTGACGACGAGCGACATCGGGACCGTCTCGCCGGTCTGGGTGCGGACGCGGATCGCGCCGATGTCCTCCGGGCGCGCGCGCTGCGACGCGAGGAGGCGCATGCGGATGTCGATGCGGCGCCCGCCGGTGGAGAACTTGCCGATCACGTTGCCGCCGACGAGCGAGCTCACCGTGGTCGCGAGCTCGCTCACCGACACGCCGACATCGGTCGCGCGACGGCGATCGGGGATGACCTGCACCTCCGGCGCGCCGATTTGATAGTCGGTCGTGAGGTCGGTCACGAGCCCGGACGCCTCGAGATCCCCTTTGATTTTCAGGGCGTGCGCCACGAGCTGCTCGAAGTCCGGGCCGCGGACGGTGAAGTCGATCGGGTAGCCCTTGGAGACGCCGAAGCCCTGCTGCGACGGATCTTGGACCGACGCGCGGAGGCCGGGGATGCTCGACAGATCTTTGCGCAGCTCGAGGGCGAGCGCCTGCGCGGACAGCTTTCGCTCCTTCGGCGGAACGAGTGTAAGCTGCATGCTTCCCTGTGAGCCGGAGAGGGTCACGAGGAGGCGCGAGATCTCGGGGCGCTGCGAGAGGCGCTTCTCGGCCTTCGCGAGGATCGGCGCGGCGGCCGGGATGCTCATGCCGGCCTCGGTGTTGAGGCGCACCGTGAGGCGGCTCTGATCTTGCGAAGGCACGAACTCGGTCGGGATCCGCGGCACGAGCGAGTAGGACGCGACCATCAAGACGACGGCGGCGACGAGCACCTTGATCGGGTGCGCGAGGGCTCGATCGAGGGCGCGCCCGTAACCGCGCTCGGTCGCCGCGAACGCACGATCGACCGCTTTTCCGAGGCGCCCGCGGACCGCGTTGACCTCGAGGATCTGCGCGCAGCGCGCTGGCGCGAGCGTGATCGCCTCGATGTACGAGAGCATGACCGAGATGCTCAAGGTGATGCCGAACTGGAAGAAGAACTTCCCGATGACACCTTCCATGAAGATGACGGGGAGGAAGATCGCGACGACCGCCAACGTGGCAGCGAGGGCGGCGAAGGTGATCTCCTTCGTGCCGTCGGCGGCGGCTTGGACCTTGTCTTTGCCCATCTCCGCGTGGCGGTACACGTTCTCCATGACCATGACCGCGTCGTCGACGACGAGGCCGACGGACAGCGACAGGCCGAGGAGGGTGAACGTGTTGAGGGTGAAGCCGAGGAAGTAGATGATCGCGACGGTGCCGAGGAGCGACATCGGGATCGCGAGCACCACGTTCATCGTGCTCGAGAGCGAGCCGAGGAAGAGCCAACACACGAGGGCCGTGAGCACGAGGGCGAGCACGAGCTCCACCTCGATCTCGTGGACCGACTCCTCGATGAACACGGTCGAGTCGGAGATGACGTCGACCCGCATGCCATCCGGCAAATTTGCCTGTATTTCCGACACCTTCTGACGCACCGCAGAGGCGACGGCGACCGCGTTGGTGCCGCGCTGCTTGAGCACGCCGAGGGTCTGCATCGGCTCGCCGTCGAGGCGCGAGACGCTGTTGGCGTCCTCGAAGCCGTCCTCCACGATCGCGACGTCCTCGAGGTAGACGGGGGTGTTCTTGACCCTGCGGACGACGAGCTTCTTCAGAGAGTCGAGGTCGAGCGCCTCGCCGAGGAGGCGCACGTCGATGTTGCGATCGCCGGTGACGATTTGCCCGCCGGGTGCCTCGACGTGCTCGCGGCTGATCGCGGAGGTGATGTCGCTCGCGACGACGCCCTTCTCGGCGAGCTTCGTCGCGTCGAGCCACACGCGCACGTTGCGGTTCAAGAAGCCGTTGAGCTGAATTTGCCCCACGCCCGCCACCGTCTGCAGCTTCTCTTGCACTTGGTAGCGCGCGACGTCGGACAGCATCTGCCGCGAGAACGTCCCGTAGACCGCGATGGTGAGGATCGCGGTGTCGTCGGGGTTCGACTTGGACACGGTGGCGGCGGGCACGTCGCGAGGGAGGGAACGCTGGGCCTGCGCGACCTTCGCTTGCACGTCTTGGAGCGCCAAGTCGACGTTGCGTGACAGATCGAACGAGACGGTGAGACGCGCCGACCCTTGCCGCGCCTGCGACGAGATCTGCTTCACGCCCTCGACCTGCGCGACCGCTTGCTCGAGCGGCTCCAGGATCTCACGCTCGACCGCGGGGGGCGAGGCGCCCGACCACGAGACGCTGACCGAGACGTTCGGGTAGTCGACGTCGGGGTACTGGCTGATGCCGATGCGAGAAGCGGCGACGAGCCCGAAGAGGACCGTGAACGCCATGAGCATCCACGCGAACACCGGGTTCTTTATCGATACGTCGGTGATGTTCACGGTGCGCCTCCGCCGCCGCCGCCGCCACCACCACCACCCTTGCCTCCGCGGCGTCTGTGACCTGCGTCCTCGCCCTCACCGGCCGGCGCGCCGGGCGCGGGAGTGGCATCGGGACGAGGCGTGGGCGCGCCGGAACCAGGAGGTGCACCCGGCGCGCCGGGCGGAGGACCGAGGCGAACCTTCGCTCCTTCCGTGAGCGCCTCGGCGCCGCGAATCACGATCTTTTCTCCGGGCTTGAGGCCCGTGCGAACCTCGACCGAGCCGTCCTTCGAGCTCATCCCGAGGGTGACCACGCGCTCGTGCGCGACGTCGCCATCGACCACGTACCCGACGTAGCCGTGATCGGTCGCGCGTACGGCAGCGCGCGGCACGACGATCGAGTCTCGGGTCGCGCCGACGTTGACCGAGACGTCGGCGAACGAGCCCGGACGAAGCCAGTACTGGTGCTCGCCGGGATCGACTTGTGCGGTCACGCCCACCATGTGGGTGGCTGGATCCGCGGCCGCAGCGACGAGGGTGAGCTTCGCGGTAAACGTGCGCGTCGTCTCGCGAAGCGTGAACTCTGCAACCATTCCGGGCTTGAGGCGCGGCGCCTCGAGCGGCTCGACGGGGAACTTCAGGAGCAGCGGCTCCGGGCGGAGCAGCGTCGCCATCACGTAGCCCGCTTGCACGTATTGGCCCGTCTCGACCGTGCGCGTCTGGATGACACCTTCGATCGGCGCGCGAACAGCCGAATCGCGGAGGTTGAGCTCCGCGATCTTGACCGCCTCGGCGGCGACGGCGGTGTCGGCCTTCGCGGTGAGGCTCCGTGTGCGGTAGGTCTCGAGCTCCTCGCCGGGGATGAGGCCGGGGTTCTTTTCGCTCGCGCCCTCGCGCCGCTTCACCATCGCCTCGACGTCTTATTGGGCCGCTTCGGTCTTCTCGCGAGCGGCGCGCGCGCTGTTCACGGAGAGCCGGTAGCGCTCGGCGTCGATGAGGACGAGCACGTCGCCCTTCTTGACCGTTTGCCCATCCGTGAACGCGACCTTGTCGACCACACCCGCGACGCGCGCGGTGACCTGCACGCGCTCGAACGCTTCGACCGAGCCGGGAGCGGTGACGACGTAGTCGATCTTCTTCGACTCGAGGGTCAGGAGCTCGACCGCGAATCCGCCCGCGCCTCCGCCCTTGCGACCGCCCTTACCGCCGGCGGCTGCGCTCGGATCCGTCTTCGCCTTGCACGAGGGGACGAGCGCGATCACGAGCCCGAGCGCGACCATCGCGCTCCATCCACATGGCCTCATTTCGTACCCTCTCCGACGGCGTCGACCCCGAGCGCGAACCGCAGCTCCAAGTACGCCTGTTCCATTTGCAGCTTCGCGGTCGCGCGCGCGACCTCCGCGTCGAAGCGCTGCGCGTTCGCGGTGGTGAGCTCGATCGCGCGAGCGAGCCCTTGTTTGTAGAGGATTTCTGTCTCTTGGCCGCTCTTCGTCGCGGCCGCGAGCACGTCGCCGGCGACCCGGTAGCTCTCCCGCGCGGCCTCGAGCGAGGCGAGGGCGAGCCCGATTTCGGTCGCCACCCCGCGCTTCAAGAGCTTCTCGTCGAGCTCCGTCGATCGCGCCTGCGCCTCGCGCGTGCGACGATCGCCGTAGCGCGCGCCGCCGTCGAACAAGGTCCACGAGAGCGAGAGGAGGAACGTGCTGTCGGCCACCGGTTGGTTCGGGAGCACGTCGGGGGTGAGGCGCAGGTTGGCGCTCGCGTTCAACGTCGGGGCGAGACGGTAGAGCGGCTCGGCGGCGCCCTTTCGTGCCGCTTCGCTCCGTGCTTCGGCGGCGCGAACATCGGGGCGGCGCGCTTGGGCGTCCTTCGCGAGCTCGGCCGCTTTCCCTGCGGTGCGCTCGGCGGCGTCGAGCACTCGCGCGGTGTCGGCGAGCCTGCCAGGCACCGGCCGGCCCATGAGGAAGCCGACCTGGATGTACGCGCGGTTCACTTGGCCTTCGGTCTGCGCGACCTCGCGGCTCGCCGAGGCGACCTCGAGATCTGCGCGCGTCGCGTCGTTCACGCTCGCGAGCCCCGCGTCGGCGCGTGCGCGCGCGTTGTCTTGGTTCGCCTTCGCGCGGAGCACTCGTTGTTTCGCGGCCTCGAGGAGACGCTCGGTCGTTTTTGCCTGGAGGAACGCGCGCGCGGTGTCGAACGCGAGCACACGCACGTCTTGTCGCGAGCCCTCCTGCTCGGCGACAAGCTGGTTTTTCGATTGGGAATACGAGGGGATAGCCGAGAGGTTCACCAGCGGCTGGTTGAGCTGGGCCGTGGCCCCGAGCGTGAGGTTGCGCCCTTGGTTGTCCGCCTCGGGACGAAACGTGGCGGTGCCTCCGGTGGAGAGCTGCGGCAAAAACGCAGCGCGCGCGCGCACCACCTGGCCCTCCGCCGTGTCGACGCGGAGCTTCGCGCGGGCGGCTCGCTCGTTGGTCGCGAGAGCCTCGCGCACGACCATCTCGAGGCTGAGCTCTGCCTCGGGAGCGGCCTGAGTGGGTGCGTCTTGGGCGACCTTCGGCGGCTCCGTCGCGGGGGCGCGCGGAGCGGCGGCGGCGGCCGACGCTGGCTCCTCTCCGAGCGCAGAGCGTGAAGATACGAGCGCGCCAAGGGACGCGAACGCGACCAAGGCGAGGGTTTCGAGAGGTCGTCGTTTGCGCATGCCCTCGCTCGATTTTTACGATCTGTGCCCGTACGAAATGACGCAAAACCGCGGGAGATGGCCGTCTTCGTCTAGACCCATGACACCTGTCCGGATTCGCGACATCCTTGCGCGATGCGGGTTTTGGGATGAGGCACCTCTCGCTTCAACGGCTGTTGGTCGGCGTGACGGCGCTGGCTGCCCTCGTATTCGTGGTCGCGCTCGGTGCGATGGCGCGCATCATCCACCTCAGCGGCGAACAGCGCGTCGAGCGCGCTCGGGAGCTGGTGCAGCGGGAGCTCCCGAACGTCGGCACCGCGGAGGGGTCGAGGGTCGTCGCGCTCCGGTCGGGCCTGGTCGGGTCGGCCGGCGCGGGTGCCCCGCATACGGGCCTCTCCGTCGCCGTCGACGAGAAGCTCGCTCTCCTGACCGGGCAGGCTCGCGTGACGGGTCGCACCGAAACGGCGGAGCTCGAGAGCGAAGGTGCGCGCGTGCTCCTCGCCGCGCGCGTGCGCGACCGCGACGCGGGCAGCGTAGCGTGGCTCGCGTATCCCTTGTCGCCTCCAAAGTACCTACAAACGTGGCGCGTGACGGTCGCCGTGCTCGCGGGGGTCACGTTGCTCCTCGCCGTCCTCGCGCTCGGCACCGTGGTCGCAGCGAGCCGCGACGCGAGCGCGCTCCGACGCACCCTCGAGGACCTCGAACGCGACCTCGGTGCCAAGGTCGCGCGCCCGCGCCTCGCCGAGCTCGCGGGAGTCGCGGAAGGCGTCGAGAAGCTCGCCCGCGGTCTCGAAGCGAGCCAGAAAGAGCGCGACGAGCTCACCCGCGCGCTGCACCTCAACGAGCGCCACGTCGCGCTCGGCAAGGTCGTCGCGGGCGTCGCGCACGAGATCCGGAACCCGCTCGCGTCGATGAAGCTCCGCGTCGATCTGGCACGGACGGCGCCCGACGTCTCCGCCGAGACGGTGCACGATCTCTCCGCCGTCGCCGAGGAAATCGAGCGCCTCGATCGACTGGTGACCGATTTTCTCCTCGTCAGCGGCCGGCGCCAGGTCTCGCGCGAGGCGTGTGATCTCGGCGATCTCGCGCGGAGCCGCGTCGCGCAGCTCGAGCCCTGGGCGCGAGAGATGGGCGTCTCGGTCGAGGTGCTCGGGGCCGCCGACGTCGCCTGCGACAAAGACGCGTGCGCACGCGCGATCGACAACCTCCTGAAGAACGCGGTCGAGGCTTCTCCGAGCGGGGCCGACGGTCAACGTGCACGTTTCGGTTCGCGAGGACGACGGCCACGCGATCGTCCGGGTGGAGGACAGCGGCGATGGAGTGCCGGAGGCGCGCTTGCCGGAGCTCTTCGCCCCCTTCTTCACGACGAAGGCCCTCGGCACCGGGCTCGGTCTCACGGTCTCGCGCGCGGTCGCGAAGGCGAACGGTGGCGATCTCGTCTACCTGCGCGAAGCGGGGCGTACGACGTTCCTCCTCGCGCTCTCGTCGGAGGCGTCGTGAGCCACGTGCTCGTGGTCGACGACGAGCGCGGGATCCGAGAGGGGCTCGCGACGGCACTGAACCGTTCCGGGCTCCGCGCCGTCACCGCGCAAGGGCTCTCCGAGGCGCGCACCCGGCTCGCCGAGACCACCATTTTTTCATGTATTCTCTTGGACATACGCCTGCGCGACGGCGACGGCCTCGACTTCCTCCGTGAGCTCCGGCAGGGCGCGTTCCGCGACGTCCCGGTGATCGTCGCGACGGCTTACGACGACGGACCGCGGACCATCGCGGCGATGCGCGACGGAGCCTTCGACTACATCACCAAACCCTTCGACCTGCCGCGCCTGCTCTCGACCGTGATGCGCGCCGTCGGCACGACGAAGAACACGAAGAGCGCGCCTCCCGAGCTCCTCGCGAACGACGAGGCCCTCGTCGGCAAGACGCCCGCGATGCACGAGATCTGGAAGCTCATCGGGCGCGCCTCCGCGACGGCGGTCCCCGTCCTCGTGCGCGGCGAAGCGGGCACTGGAAAAGAGCTCGTCGCGCGCGCGATCCATACCCACTCGTCACGCGCTTCGGGGCCCCCTCGTCGTGCTCCGCGCGAACGCAACGAGCGGCGACCTCGGCGCACAGATTTGCGCAGCCGACCCGAACAGCACGGTCCTCCTCGACGGCGTGGGCCTCCTCGACGGCCCCGCGCAGACGCGCCTCGCATCGGCGCTCGCGAAAGGTACCCACGCGAGGGTGATCGCGACGACGTGCGATCCGGGCTCGGTCCTCGATGGGCGCGGCCTACCCGCGGCGCGCATCCTCCCGGAGCTCTATTGCCACCTCGCCGTCGTGGAGGTCACCGTTCCGCCCCTCCGCGAGCGACGCGCCGACATCCCTCTGCTCGCCGCGCGCGCGCTCGGCGGCGGACCATCCCGCGCCTTCGCCGACGACACGCTGCTCGCGCTCACCACCCGCGACTATCCCGGGAACGTGCGCGAGCTGTTCCTCGTCGTGAGGCGCGCGGCAGCGATGGCGACCTCCGCGACGATCACGGTCCACGACCTTCCGGACGACGTGAGCGAGCTCGGCGGGTCATCGTTTCCACGCAGCGAGGGTCCATCGTCCTACGAGGGCTTGCCCCTCAAGGACGCGATCGCGAGGCTCGAGAAGGAGCTCCTGACCCGCGCCCTCCACCGGGCGGAAGGCAACCGCACCGCCGCCGCGCGAATCCTCGGCATCGCCCGTCCGCAGCTCTACGTGAAGCTCGAGGAGCACCGCATCGTCGACCGGCGGAAGAGCTGACAGCGACGGATGCGTGTAGAGCTCACTCATCGACGAAAAAGCGGGAGCAGCTCGATGGCGACTCCCGCTCGTGGGTAGGGCGGTCGCCTCGGCTCAGGCCTTACGGAGCATGAACATCAGATCGGGCGCGAAGTGGGGCGAGCGCGCGAGCGCTTGTTCGACCTTGCCGGCAGCGTGGAACAAATGGCGCAGCGTGATGCGCTTCCAGTCCATCCAGAACGGCGAGGCATATTGGTAGTAGTGGCCGACCATATTCGCCCACACCGGCGAGTGGATCGGGATCGGGAGGAGGAGCTTCTCGACGCGGAAGCCGCCCTTCGCCGCCATCTTTTCCATCGTCTCTGGCGTGTAGTGGACGACGTGCTCGTAGGAGTCCCAGATGTCGTACTGCGATTCTTTCTTCGTGCGCTCGGCGATCCGCTGCTTGAGGAGGTTGTAGTTGCCGTTAGGCACTTTGATGCAGAGGACGCCGCCGTCCGCGAGCACCTCGCGCGCGTTGCCGAGGAGCTCGATCGGGTTGTTCACGTGCTCGAACACGTCCACCATCGTGATCGCGTCGAAGCTGTTCGGCGCGAACCCGGCCTTCTCGAAGTAGCTGTTCGTGATCTTGAGACCGAACTGCTCGCGCGCGATCTTGGAGAGCGACGGCGAGGGCTCGACGCCTTCGGCCTGGTAGCCCGCTTCGACGCACTTTCGCAGGAAGAAGCCCATGTTGGTGCCGATGTCGAGGAGCCGCCCGCTCGGCACGAGCTTCTTCAGCTCGCGGATCTCCCACTCGTAGTTCTTGTCGCGGTGGTGCGCTTTTTTGCCCGCGAAGATGAGGCGCGCCTCCTCGAAATACACGTCTGCGCTGCCGTGGTAGTTCTCCGAAGAGGCCTTCGCGCGCGGGTTCACGTAGAAGAGATCGCAGCGGCTGCACTTCACGACGGCGAGGTTGCCGCGCTCGCGGTACACCACCGTGGAGGGCACGTTCTCGTCGCACAGCGGGCACTTGCACGCCTCGACGTCTTCCGTGCCGTAGAAGTCCTTCTGAAGGCCTCCGTGGATGTAATCGACGTTCGACAGATTGTATTGCACGTGCCGCCTCCGGAT
>JAAFHV010000244.1 GCA_013297655.1 Myxococcales bacterium
ACGTCGAGTCCGACGAATCGTACCTTGCTCATGGGCCAGTCTCCTGCTGCGGCTCTGCGCCGTTTCTTTCCCAAGACGCAGCGTAACCCGCGCTCTCAGGTGCACTGGCCCACCATCCTGTCTAGCAGCCCGCGGGAGGAGGGATCGCGTGGTACCGTCGCGCGATGGTCCGCGTCACCACCGCGCTGTGGCTCGGCTCTTCGGTTGCAGCCCTCGCAGCCTGCTCGGCCCCGCGCGACACTGCGCGAACGAGCGCCCCGATGACCAGCCCCGGCCCCGCGCGCGACGCAGGCACGGAAGACTCCGCTTCGCCGCCTATCGCCGAAACGAAGCCCATCGCTCCACCTTCACGCGCGGGGCTCGATCCTTCGTTGCCAGTCCCTGCGCGCGCGCGCCTCGTCGCGAACGTAGACACGAAGGCCCTGCTGCGAGTGATAGGGTTCGACGACGCGCGCGGGGTCAACATTGCCTATTATGCCGTCGTCGACACCGCGTCTCTCTGCATCGAGGCCACGCGCGCTTTCCCCAAGATCGCCGCGGCGCGCGAGAACCTGAAGGAGCTCGTCGGTGCAGAGGCAAAGGAGGAGGCCGCGCACGTCCGCGAGCTCGCCGCGCGCTTCGGGCGACGAACGCTCGACGGCCTCGTCTTCGGCGCGGACGGAAAGGTCGCCCTCGCCGCGGACGCCCGCGGACGTGTGCACCGCCGAGACGCGGGCGGCTTCACCCCTCTCGGCCCGCTCGCGGCCCCCAACGTGTCTGCCCGCCCGGGCTCGACGTCGGCACCACCTCCCGCGGCCTTCGAGGACCCGTCGATGCCTCCCTTGCGCGACGACGCGCTCGTCGTCACGCCCGATGGCCGCGTCCTATTTGGCTATCTGGAGGGCGCCACGAAAGAGTGCGCGGCGGCACTCGATCCCACCACCGGAGCGGTGACGACCCTCGTGTGCGCTCGTGTGCGCAGCGACGCGGCCCCGACCTTCGCCGCTTCGCCTCGAGGAAGTACGTTCACGCTCGTGGAGCGGACACCGAGCCTCAACGCGCTCGTGGTGTATCGCACGCCGCCAGCCGATTCCCCACGATCGACGCCGAAGGTGCTCCACCGTACGACCGCCACGAACATGTTCGTCGTTCCGAGCTCGTTCATGTCGCCCGCGCTCGACGACGAGGGCGAAACGGCGTGGGAATCGATGAACGACTTTGGGCTCTTCGTGAACCGGTCTACCAAGGGAAAGTGGCAATGGGACCATGACAACGCGAGCCTCGCGGGCGTGCTCGCCGACGGCCGTGTGCTCCTCGTCGCCGAACCTACGCCGGTGAGCCCCGGAAGCTCCGTCCCCTGGACGCTCGAAGCGCACCGCTGCGGGGCGTTCAGAATAGGCAGCTTCGAGGATACCAGCCGAAGGTAGGAGCCCTCGACCAGCTCTCCCCGAGCTCGCGCTCACGCCCGTATTCGTGGCTTCTTCGGTTTGCGTGCCGGAGCTTCGGGCGCTGCGACGGGGAGAAACGCTGCCGCGAGCGCCTCCGCGACGGTGCGCACCGCGACGACCACGACCCCCGTGTCCTTCGGCACGTCGACGAGGTTCTCTGCCGGAACGATGACGCGGACCACCCCCGCCCGCTCGGCCGCGAGCACTTTCGCGCGCACCCCGCCGACGGGCAACACGTTGCCAGTGAGCGAGATTTCGCCGGTCATCGCGACGTCGCCCGCCGGGGCCACACCGCGAAACGCAGAGACGATCGCGACGAGGACGGCGACTCCCGCGCTCGGACCGTCCTTCGGAGTGCCCCCTTCGGGCGCGTGGAGGTGCACGTCGTGGCGGAGGTGATCCTTCGGAAGACCGAGCTCTTGCCAATGGATTCTGGCATACGAAAGGGCCGTCTCGATGCTCTCGCTCATCACCTTTCCGAGGCTCCCGGTGAGCTGGAGCCGCCCGCGACCAGGCGCGACCCCGGCCTCCAAAAAGAGGAGCGCGCCACCACTGCCACTTACCGAGAGCCCCGCGGCGACCCCGACCGAGGCGTGCTCCGGGAGCGCACGGCGGAGATAGCGCGGCGGCCCGAGCACCTCGACGAGCTCGGCTTCCGTAATTTCGGCCATCGCCTCGCCAGCAGTCGCGCCTTCGCTCGACAGGGCGCGCGCTTTGACGAGGGTGAGGGCGCGGGCGCGGTAGAGCTCACCCACTTTGCGCTTGAGCTGACGAACACCGGCCTCGGCGGTGTGCTGCTCGACGAGCGCGGAGATGGCCGCGTCCGAGAAGGGCACCGGCGCATCGAGCCCCACCTCGCGCGCGACCCGCGGAAGGAGATGCGTCGCCGCGATTCGCACCTTCTCCGCCGCGGTATATCCCTCGATCTCGATGGGCTCCATGCGGTCGCGCAGCGCCGGGTGCATCGCCGAGACGTCGTTCGCGGTGGCGATGAAGAGCACGTGCGAGAGGTCGAACGGGACACCCAAGTAGTTGTCCATGAAGTGCCCATTTTGCTCCGGGTCGAGCACCTCCAGCAGGGCCGCGGCGGGGCTCCGCTGGCGCTCGGCTCCTATCTTGTCGATCTCGTCGAGGAGCACGACCGCGCTCGCCGAGCCGACCTGCGCGAGCCCCTTCAAGATGCGCCCCGCCGACGACGCCACGAAGCTCAAGCGGTGCCCGCGGATCTCGCTCTCGTCGTGGACGCCGCCGAGCGCCACGCGTACGAACTTGCGCCCGAGGGCGGAGGCGATCGATCGCGCGACCGTGGTTTTCCCGACTCCGGGAGGCCCAGAGAGGCAGAGCACCATCGACGAGCTCTCGCCCCCCAACGCGCGCACGGCCAAGTACTCGAGGACCCGCCGCTTGGCCTTCTCTAGACCGTAGTGGTCTTTTTCGAGCGCAGCGGAGACCCCCTCGAGATCGATCGGGGGGAGCTCGTCCGGCTGCCAAGGGAGGCGCGACATGAAGTCGAGGTGACCATAGTACGTAGAATGATCGTGGTGCGTCGCCGCCATACCTTGGAGCAACCGAAGCTCGCGTTTTGCAGCTTCGCGGGCGACTTTGGGCATTCCCGCTTGCATGAGACGGCGCTGCATCAGGCCGAGGTCGTCACCGTCTTTGCCCACGCCGGGATCGTAAATGTCGAGGCGCTTCTGAATCTCGACGACCTGCGACCAAAGGCGACGCTGCATCGCGACCGACACGTCGCGCTTCGCTCCTTTCCTTTTGCCATCGGCGGGGCCGTGCAACTCGGCGACGGCGCGTTCGAGCGCGTGAGAGGCCTTCACTGCCGGCGTCTGCGCGACGAGCGAATGTGACAATCGCGTGAGGGCCTCCGTCGGCGGGCTCCTTTGGATATCGGCGATGACGTCTGGTGCGCCGAGCGCGCGCACGAGGCCCACGAGCGCACCTTCCAGCCGCGCCGGCCACTCGGGCACGTCGGGCACCGCGCCTCCGTCCACCGCATCGAGCACCGTGCGCGCCGAGCCGAGGAGCCCGGCGAGGGAGGGGGCCACGTCGTTGGCGACGAGCACCTCGGCCGTAAAGGCGCCTTCACGGCCTTCCGCAGCGAGGATTTGCACACGCTTCGTGCCGCGAAGCACCACCCCCGCCTCGTCGCACGAGCGAACCTCGCACGCCGTCGCGTAGCGCTGCGCCACGAGTGACGGCAGCTCCACCTCGGACGTGACGGTGACCACGACGAGGGTCTTCCCGACGAGCTCTTGCAGCGCCGCGTGGGTCGCGCGGCCGAGGGTGGCGAGCGAGAGGGGGCGCTCCTCCCCCGGCAAGATTCCGTCGTCCAAGAGGCCAATCAGCGGAACATGATTTCGTTTCATCGGGAGTCCTCGGAGTGCCTGAATCGGCCATTGCGAAGGGAGTGCGCGCGCGGTGGCGGGCGGTCATTCGTCATCGTCGTCGTCCTCCCAAACGCCGGCGGGGAGGGCGCCGACCTCCCCCGTGGTCGGCGCGGCCGCGCCGAGCCCGAGGAGGTGACGCACACGCGCGCGCCCCGTGCGCACGAGGCGCCGTGAACGCCCCTCTACCCGCGTCGCGATCTCGTCGAGCTCGTGGGTGCGCTCCAAGGTGGGCTTCGATGCGAGCGAGCCCACGAGCGCCATCGCGACCTCCGACTCGGGTCGCTCGCGGAACGCCGCGAGGAACCGGTCGAAGTCGGCGCGCTCGTCTTCGGTCCATCCGCCCTCGCGCAGGGTATCGGCCCAATAGACCACGAGCTCGCTCGTGTCTTTGCCGTCGAACCGGTCACGCGCGCGACGGAGCGCCTGCCACTCGTCCGCCCGCGGAGGGCCAGCGATCTCGGTCGGCCCTAGAAAAGCAGTGACTTCGTCGCGGGCGGTCTTGCGTTCGCTCTCGGGGTCACCGTCGTCGCTATAGACCCACGCCGAGTACCGCGGCGCCGCGAGCCCTCCGTAGAGGCGCCTGATCGTGCCGAATACGGCGACGGCCTCCGGATAGGGCAGCTCGTCGCGAACGAGCATGGCTCGGAGCCCGGGGAGGGCCTTCGGGGCGAGCTCGTGATTGGCCACGATGACCGCGCGCCAGCGTGGGTTCTTCAAGAGTCGAGCGACACGTTCGACCGGCGCGCCGTCCCGTTTCACGGAATAAGCCGCGCCGAGCAGCGTACGTAGACCCCACTCCACGGTCGAGTCGTCTTCGGCGTGGATGGCCTGCTCTGCCGTCTTGCGGACGAGCCGCTTCGGGAGACCCGCGACGAGGGAGTCGACCCGCCGGCCAAAGCTGCTCCACGGCCCAGGATATCCCGCGAGCCTCGCTTCCACGATCCGGTCGCGGATAGAGGCGAGGCCGCGACCACTCGCCACGAGCGCGCCTTCGAGGGACGCCGAGGCGTAGTCGGTCGCGTGCTCGCCCGTGCCGGTTCGGTCGAGCGCGAGGAGCGCGTCGAGCACGAAAGATATGTCTTCGTCCGATGGCCATAGCCTCGCCGCGATCGCAGCGACGAACCGGACGTGACTACCGAACGAGCGACGCTCCGCCGGCGGACTGGCAGATACATACGCGATGCAGCGCTTCGAGAATGCCAATCGTGTATCGCGCGGAGCCTCCGCGAGCGCGGCACAGAGCGTGCGCTCCACGAGCGCGCCGCTATCGGAGCTACCCCACTCCAGCACGAGACGGAAGAGCGCTTCGCTCCCACCTTCGCGCCGCAACAGGAGCAAGAGCATCGGCGCGAGGTGGGTGACCGTATAACGCTCCGAAGCGCGGCAAAGATTCTCGATCGCCTCGATCGTGAGCGGCGCGGGCAACACTTCGAGGCACTTCAGGAGCTCGGCCGCGCTCGGTGACGTGGCATCCCAAAGTCGGTATGGAGGCTCGTCGAGGAGCTCGCTCGTGCGGCGTAACGCGCCACCGACCGCATCTCGCTCGGCCTCGGTCATTCGTGTGGCGGGGTCGGATTTCCATTTGCCACTCCACCACGGCACCTCGGCGACCGCGGCGAGCGAGGCCTTCGCCGCCGCGCGCACGGCCGCCACCGGATCGCGGCTCAGCGTGTCGAGGAGCGCACGCCCGGCGGGGTCCTCCGCGCGTGCACCCGCCGCGATCGCCCCGCGCGGACCCGAGTCGTCGTGGCGCGCGAGGGACCGTATCCGTGCGGTGACGGGCGAGCCGGCGCGGAGCATGATGCGGATCGCGTCGTCGGCGCGCTCGTGGAGGTCCTCGCAGTGCGCGTCGAAGCGATAGAGCCGCTCGTGAACGTCGAGCGCGAGGGGAGCGAGGGAAGCGTCGCGCAGCGCCTGCACCGCGACCGCACAAAAACGCAGCCCATCGAGGAGCAGCCCGAGCTGCTCGGATCGCTCCGCCCGCGAAGCTTCGTCGTACTCTTCGTCCTCGTCGTCGTCGTCGAGCAACGCATCGAGGGCGTCGACGGTGCGACGATAGATGGTTTCGACCTCGGGACGACTAGCCAAGACGATACTGCGCATCGTCTAATGGCAACTCTCGCAAGGTGACCCGTCAAGCCAGGCACGAGCGCACTTGTCGGGCACGTGGAGGCGTGTCGCGACCCAAAACGAGCGAGAATTTTCGGTGGGCGGGCGCGGTGGGCGCGGTGGCAGCCCGCGAGCGAACGTTCGTGGCCAATCACGGGCGAGCCCGCGACCCTCGGCGAGCCGACGCCAATCGAGGATTCTTCGGTGTGGGCTCGTCCGTCGGTGCCAATCCGGAGGAGCGCACGCGTCACACGACCCGCGCGAGGGCCGAAGCGGCGAGGCACGGCCTCAGGCCTCGAGCTTGCCGAGCTCCAAGACGTGGGTCGTGTGCGCCAAGATGCCTTTACGGTGCGACACGATGACGACCGTGGTCTTCCCCACGAGGCCAGCGAGCGAGCCCGCGATCTCGAGCTCGGTCGCTTCGTCGAGGTTGGCCGAGGCCTCGTCGAGGACGAGCACGTGCGGATCGGTCAGCAACGCCCGCGCGAGGCAGAGCCGCTGTTTTTGCCCCGCAGAGAGGCCGGAGCCGTCTTCCTCGATCACGTAGTCGAGGCCACCGGGGAGCTTCTTCACCACCTCGGCGAGGCTCGCTTTGGCGAGGGCGCCGTAAAGGTCGTCGTCCGTGGTGGCGATGCGCGCGCCGTAGGTGAGGTTCTTGCGCACGCTGCCCGCGACGAGGAACGACTCCGCGCCCACGTAGCCGACACGCACGTCGTCGCGGTGGAAGTAGTCGCCGGGAGCGGCCCCCGCGAACGTGACCTCTCCAGACGAGGGAGTGAGCACCCCGAGCAGAATACCGAGGAGCGTGCTCTTCCCGCAGCCGCTCGGGCCGACAATGCCCACTTGCGCGCCGCCGGGGATGTCGAGGGAGATGTCGTTCAACACCGAAACATCGGCCTTGGGATACTGGAACGACACGTTCGCGATCCGGATCGCGGGGGCGGTGCCGGGCGCGCGGGGGGCCGCTTTGCGCGGGGGCTCCACCGGCGGGCTCGCGCTCACGGCAGCTTCGATTTGCGCTGGTGTCATCGCGCTCACGTATCCGAGCGACGTACGGAACTGCGGCATCACCTGGTTGCAGAAGCTGATCATCCCCACCGTCGCCGAGAGGGATTGCACGAAGCGCATGAACAAATACAAAAACGAGATGAGCAGGAGCGGCGGGGTGTGAAGGACGTTTTGGCTCAGACCGAGCACCACCAAGATGAGCGCCAGCCCGAAGAAGGGAGTCATCGCCGCGGCCCACGAGCCCAGGCTCGCCGCCTTCACGTGGTATCCCTCGTAGCGATCGATGGCCTGCGAGAGCCTCCCGTGCTCTTCGCGCTCGGTGCGCAGCACACGGACGAGAGTGGAGTTCCGCGCGACGCGCTCGATGCCCTCGGTGAGCAGAAGGAGCTGCTCCGGCACCTTCTCTACGATCGCTTGCGCACGGCGGCCCACCTTGAGCACCATGACGCCGACGAAGCCGAGCCCCACGAGCGCGATGCACGCCTCGCGCGGGGCGGCGAGGAGCATGATGAGGAGGAGCGTTCCGGCCTGGAGGCCCATGACGAGCGCGTTGGAGAGCCCATAGGCAAAATGCGACGCCTTGAGCGACGTATCGCCGACCCGCGCCTGCACGTAGGCCGCGTCTACCGGGCCGCGCTTGGGGCCGAGCAGCATCTCGTAAATGGCGAATCGCCGGAGCCGCGCGACGATGGCCTCTTGCACCACCATCGCGCTCTGGGAGCTCGTGTATTGGCAAAAGAGGCGAACGAGGCCGACGAGGAACAGCACCGCCGAGAGCTCGAGGTTCGTCGGCGCGATTCGCTCGATGATAGGCAACGAGCCGCCACCGACGGAGAGCAAGCCGAGGCTCTTCAGCAAGAGCTGCAAGATGCCCGCGACCCCGATCTCGACCATCGCGAGGGCGAGCGAGGCGAGCGTGCCGAAGCCGAGCCAGGTGATGGCGCGTTTGCCGGCGAGGGCGCGGATCGTGGGGAGGAGCTTGTTTCGCGCAGGCCACGGAGAAGGAGGCGCGGCGTCCGCTTCCTTCGCCTCGATGCGCTCGTCGTTTGTTGCGGTGGTCGCCACGAACGCTCCCGAGTTACGCGATTCCCGGATACTGGCGCATCGACTTCAGGCGCCGAACTTCTTGGCGAGCGCCTCGCGCACCGCGAGGGGGGCGTAGCGCGACACGTCGCCTTTGTGGCTCGCGATTTCGCGCACGAGCGACGCCGAGACGAACCCGTAGTTGGTGCGGGTGGGCAAAAACACGGTGTCGATCGCGGGGGCGAGATCGGCGTTCGCGTGTGCGATTTGCAGCTCGTACTCGAAATCGGTCGCCGCGCGGAGGCCACGGACGATGACACCGGCGGAGTGTTGCTTGCAGTACTCGATGAGCAAGCCGTCGAACGAGTCGACGACGATGTTCGGCAAGTGGGCAGTCACCACCTTGATGAGACCGATGCGCTCGTCGGCCGAGAACAAGGGCTTTCGGGTGGGATGAATGCCAATCGCGACGATGACCCGATCGAAGAGCGCCGATGCGCGCTCGATGAGATCGAGATGCCCGTTCGTGACCGGATCGAAGCTCCCCGCGTAGACGGCGAGGCGCCCGTCGGAGCTCACTTCTTTCCTCCGGCGGGGGCGGCGGCCGGCTTTGCACCTGCGGGCGGCTTGGCGTCGGGTTTCTTCTCGGGGTTCTTGCCGGGGGCCTTGCCGGGTCCGGGATCGGGGATCATGGGCTCCGGCGGCGGGCCTTGCGGCGCGCGACCTTGGGGCGGGCCTTCGGGGCCTTGCAGCGTCGCGATGTCGGGCTCGAGCCACATGAAGCGGCCCTCGTCGCCCAAGGTGATGCGGAACACCGAGAGCAAGCTCGCGCCGACCACGCCGCCGAGGTCCATGTCGAGCTGGGTGCGGAGCTCTGGCAGATCTTTGGCTTGCATGGCGGGCACTTGCGGCATGTCGAACGAGCCAAAACGCAGGTTCGGCAGGGTGCCCGTGCGCACGTTCGGGAGGTTCGGCTCGGCGCGGAGCTTCGTGGGATCGAGGCCCGCCTTGCGGAAGAGCGCCTCGTCGATCGCGAGCGGGTACATCGCCGACGAGTCGACGAGCATCGGGAAGTAACCCTCGTCTTTCGTGGCGAGGGTGGCGCGCACGATCATGCCGCCGCCGCGCACGTAATAGAGCGGGACGCGGGAGGCGTCCGGCGGGGGCGTGGGCTCGGCCTTGCGGACCACGAACTGCGAGCCGCGGCGATCGACCGTGACGTGCATGTGGCGCAGCAAATTCACGCCCAACATGGCCTTGATCGGGACGCCGAGCTGGTGCGAGATCCCGGAGAGATCTTGGGTGAAGGCGGGTACGTCCTTCACCTCGAGGTGCTGGCCGAAGCGCAGGCTCACCCACGCGGGCTCCTTGCGCGAGGCCGAGTCGACCACGAGCTCGCCGACCGCGGTGGAGACCATGCCGATGACCTGCTCACCCTCGATTTCGCAGGGAACGAGGAGCGCGGGGCCGGCTTGCGGCATGTCGATCGCGGCGAGGAGGGCGCCCTCGATCGCGAACGGGTGACGGCCCTGGCCCCGGCGCGCGAGCTTCGCGACGTCGCGCGCCCAAGGGTCTTTCACCTGCGGATCGCGGAGCATGGCCTCGAGCTCGTCCGCGGCCTGATCGACGTCGCCCTGGTACCAGAACGCGCGACCGCGGACGGCGTGGGCGTCCGTCGTGTCGACCCCTTCGGTGAGCTTGATCGCCTTGGCGAACTCGAGCTTGGCGAGCGCTACCCGTGCCGCAAGCACCCGAATTTCCACGTCTTTCGGGGCAAGCTGGACTCCGCTGTCGGTCGCCTGAGCGGCGTCGTCGAAGTCGCCCGCGCGGAAGCTCGCCTTGGCTCGGTTCTGCCATTTCTCGGCGATCGCGGAGCGTGGCGGCGGGCCATCGAACCCAGGGCCGCAGCCGGTGGCGACGAGCGGGAGAGACGCCCCGGCGAGGGCGAGGGCGAGCGTGAGCGGACGGGGAAAGGAAAGGCGCGGCATCGGGATCCGTAGAGGCCCGCGAAGGACGCGCGCCGATGGGGGACGGGGACGACTTGGAGTGGGTAGACCGAACGGCCCTTTTCCGCAATCTGCCATACAATTTCCCGGCGTTTTTGGGGCTCCACGGCCGCCCCCGAGCATGGGCTGCCCATGCGCCATGCCGTGAGCAGCACACGATGCGGGCCGTCGGTGGCGACGGACGCGCTCGATCAGGACCTGCTCTCGTAACTATGCGAAAACCTCCACCCCCCCGCAGCACACGCTGCTGTAACCAATCGAAACCTACGGAGCCGCGGCAGCAGATCCTGCTGGAACGGCCGCAAGGGACGCGCTCGGAGCAGCATCCGCTCTTTGGAACGAGGGCTTTCGCATACTTAGAGCATCGAATGCTCCGTAACTCATCGGAACGTCGTCGGCTGGAAGGTCGGGTCGACGCTGCGCTCGAAGTCCCATGCTCCGTCGACCTCGGGCGCCCCCCGCCACTCCGGTTCCTTCCCCCGGGTGCTTCGCAAAGTCGCGCGGGGTCATTCGGCTCCGTCCCCGCCTCCCCTGCGAAGGCGTACCGAGCAGCGCGTTGGGCGGTGAGACCTCCGACACACGCGTTAGGCGCAGGACGGCCAGCCTCGCGCTCGGTCGACTCTCGCCGCTCTCTGTGTGGGGCTACGCGGCGCGCCCTTGCGGATGAGCACGACGGCGACGCTGCAAAGGCCCCGACTTGAAAGAAGGGAGCGTTTCGGTCGCGTGGGTCGCCTCAGTCTCCGACGCGTAGGATGCGATCGATGCGGATCTCGGTGCGGCCGCGGCCGGGCATGAGATAGCCAATCGCCTTCGGAGGCTCGGCCTCGGCGTGCACCTCCTTGATGCAGACGAGGAGCTCGCGAATGGGGCGGCCCGAGGTGCGGACTGCCACTTTCACGAGATCGCCCGTCGCCTGCGCTGCGACGAGCGCGGTCACGATCGCGGTGCGGGTGCGCTCGCTATGCACGCGCGTCTCCCAGAGGTCGCGCGCGGAGACAGGGCGGAGCACCTCGCAACAACGTGCGAAGACCTCGCGGAGCGCGGCGACGTCGCTCGCGGCGCGGTGGGCTCCCTCCTGCGGTATCCCGAAACGCGCCCGGAGCGCCGTGAGCGAGTGGTTCGGCATCAAAAAACTACGCCGCGAGAGCGACAACGTGTCGACCCAATGGGAGAGATCCATCGCCATTTCGGCGCGCTCGAGCTCCATCTGGAGAAACCTCGCGTCCCACGAGGCGGCATGTGCGACGGGGACCGCCCCGTCCAGCAATGCGCGAACCTCCGCCGCGATCGACTCGAAACGAGGGGCCCCCGTGAGCGCCTCGACCGAGAGCCCGTGCACCTCGCTCGCGCCCCCCGCGCGCTCCTCTCCCGGCCACACGAGGGTGTCGATCCTCGCGACACAAACGCCGCGCTCCACGCGCTCCACGCACACCTCGACCACACGATCTTTCGTGAGGTCGAGGCCCGTCATCTCCAGATCGACGAACGCGAAGGGCGTCTCGTCGATCGGACACTGCCACGGACCGCCGCTCGGACCCGGCTGCGGAGGGAGGCTCACACGCGCTCGATCGTCATGGCGATGCCCTGCCCCACGCCCACGCAGAGCGCTGCCATTCCTCGCTTTTTTCCGGTGCGCGCGAGCGCATGCGCGAGCGTGACGAGGATGCGACACCCGCTCGAGCCGATCGGATGACCGAGCGCGATCGCGCCGCCCTGCACGTTCACCCTCGCAGGATCGAGCTCGAGGCCACGGATGCATGCGATCGACTGCGCCGCGAAGGCTTCGTTCAGCTCCACGAGATCCAAATCGGCGACCGACCACCCCGCGCGGGAGAGCGCCTTTTTTCCCGCTTCGATTGGGCCCTCCCCCATGAGGCTCGGGGTGAGCGCGGTGGTCGCCTGCGACACGATGCGCGCGAGCGGAGTGAGGCCTTCGCGCGTGAGGGTCGCTTCGTCGACCACGCAGACGAGGCTCGCGCCGTCGTTGAGGGGAGAGCTGTTCCCGGCCGTCACGCTGCCGTCTTTTTTGAAGACGGGCTTTAGCTTGGCGAGGCCCTCGGGCGTCACGTCGTCGCGAACCGACTCGTCGCGATCGAACGTATCGACCGCCCCGCGACCCTTCGAGGAAGGCACGGCGACCGGGCTGAGCTCCGCCGCGAAATGGCCTTCTTTCCACGCGAGGGCGGCTTTGCGCTGCGACTCGAGGGCGAACGCGTCTTGCGCCTCGCGGGTGATTGCCCATTTCGTAGCCACGTTCTCGGCCGTCTCGCCCATGCTCTCGAGCGGGAAACGCTCGGCCATCTTGGCGTTCTCGAAGCGCCAACCGAGGCTCGTATCGAACACTCGCGGCGGGGTCCGCGGGAACGGCTCGTCGGCCTTGGCGAACACGTAGGGCGCGCGGGTCATGCTCTCTACGCCGCCGGCGAGCACCACGTCGGCGTCGTTCGTTTGGATACGACGAGCGGCGTCGCACACCGCCTCCAGCCCCGACCCGCATAGCCGATTCACCGTCATGGCGGGCACCTCGAAGGGGAGGCCCGCGAGCAGCGCCGCCATGCGCGCCACGTTGCGGTTGTCCTCCCCCGCTTGGTTGGTCGCCCCGAAGACGACCTGCTCGGTGCGCGTGGCGAGGAACGGGTGCTTCGCGATCGCCGCCTTCAAGAGGTGCGCGGCCAAGTCGTCCGCGCGCACGGACGACAGCGAGCCGCGGTGACGACCGATGGGTGTTCGTAGGGCGAGCGCGAGGTAGGCCGGGCGAAGCGACATCGCGGGGAGGGTTTCACTTGTAAGCCCGCTCGGAAAGGGAAAAAGTCCCGAGCCGTGGCCCCCCTCGCTCCCGCCGACGACACGCCACCGCCCCTCGCGCGGCTCACCGGGGCGACCAAGCGATTCGGCGCCGAAACCACGGTCGGCCCCGTCGATCTGACCTTCACGGAGGGGACCGCGACCGTGCTGGTGGGCACGAGCGGGTCGGGCAAGACCACCGTGCTCCGCTTCTTGAACGGGCTCCTCGTCCCCGACGCGGGAGAGGTGGAGGTCTTAGGCCAAAAGCTCCACCCGGATAGGCTCGACGAGGTGCGCCGCAAGATTGGCTACGTCATCCAGGAGGGCGGCCTCTTTCCTCACCTCTCGGTGCGCGAGAACGCGACGCTGCTCGCGCGAAACCTGGGCCGCGCGCGCGAGGCGACCGAGGCGCGATTCCGTGAGCTATGCACGCTCGCGCGGGTGGACGCGGCGCTCCACGAGAGGCTGCCGTCGGAGCTCTCCGGTGGGCAAAGGCAACGTGTCGCGCTCGTGCGCGCGCTCATGGAAAAGCCGCCCCTCTTGCTCTTGGACGAGCCGCTCGGCGCGCTCGATCCGCTCGTTCGGGCAGAGCTCCGCGAAGATCTCCGCGCGCTGCTCCGATCGGAGGGCACCACCGTCGTGATGGTGACCCACGATCTCGAGGAGGCCGCGTTCTTCGCCGACGAGATCGTGGTGATGAACCAAGGAACGGTGGAGACGAGGGGGCCGCTGGAGGCCCTCTTCGCCGCGGAAAAAGGCTCGTTTACGGCGCGCTTCGTGAAGGCGTTCGGCGCGCGGAGGGAGGCGTGAGGGGCGCCGTGCGCGCCGTGCGCGTCGTGCTCAGCGGGTTCCTCGTTTTGCTCGCTTCGCTCCTGTCTCCGGTCTCGCGCGCCGAAGCGAAGGGCCTCGCGGTGGGCTCGAAGGCGTTCACGGAGGGGGTCATCCTCGGCGAGATCGCGACGCGCCTCTGCGCCGACGGCGCGGGCGAACCGGTGGAGCATCGGAGGCAGCTCGGGGGCAGCGTGATCGTGTTCCGCGCGCTCGAGAGCGGCGCGATCGATGCCTATGTAGAATACACAGGCACCCTCGCGAAGGAGCTCTTGCACCTCGCGAGCGGGAGCGACACCGCCGCGCTGCGGGCGGAGCTGGAGAGACGCGGCATCGTGATGGGCGAGCCGCTCGGGTTCGACAACACGTACGCCCTCGCGATGCGAGAGAGCCTCGCGAAGGAGCGCGCCATCGTCCGCACGAGCGACCTCACGAAGGACCCGAGCCTCGTCTTCGGTTTGTCGCACGAGATCGTCGCGCGCGCCGACGGGTGGCCCGGCCTGAAGGAGCGCTACGCGCTCGTCCCGCGCGAGCTGCGCCCGATGGACCACGAC
>JAAFHV010000245.1 GCA_013297655.1 Myxococcales bacterium
AGAGAGAGAGAGAGAGAGAGAGAGAGAGAGAGAGAGAGAGAACGAGACCAACGGCCGTCGCGGGGGACCGCGATTCCCTTCTTGCGTGAGGATCAGGCGACTCGCTGGTACGCGGGAGTCTCCCCGCTCGAGCTCCGCGTCCAGCAACGAGCGCTCTCGCGAGCAAGCCGCTTCGAGTCCCGCGCTCTCTACGCCTCGGAGGTCGCCTATTGTAACGAGCGCTGTCGCGAGCAAGGCGCTTCGCGTCCCGCGTTCTTCGAACGGCGTGGAGCTCGCAAGACGAGCGCTGTCGCGAGCAAGCCCCTCCGAGAGTCACGCGTTCTTCGAACGGCCCGGAGGTCGACTAGCGGACCCGACGAACTCGCTGATCACTGCCATCTCCGGCACCACGACGGACGACGTATGGGCAGTGGGCTACGGCCCGTCGTGAGCGACACGACTCGGCTCACGCGAATTCATGAGCCAATCGGAGCGCCGAGCGGCCCCAAGAGCCTCGAGAGTCCCGCTCTCCTCTCTTCTTCTTCTCCCTTCTCCTCTCCCTCTTCCCGCGCCGGTCGGGGAAGGCCGTGGGTGGGTGCGATTTTTTGGCGGTGGGGGGTGGGTCCTGTGTTTGAGGCTGGAGTGCTGTTCACGCGAGCTCTGCATCTCTGACCGGATCGCCTTCGAAGAACCGGTCCAGCCGAGTTCGGGGGGACCCCCCACCGCCAAAAAATTGTACCGACCCGCGGCCTCCCGCGCCGTCGCTTCTCTTTCTCCCCCACCGGCCCCGTGCGCCCCGCGCACAAAACCCAAACCCTGCGCCCCGCGCCCCCCAAGGCCACGAGTCGCTCCGCGTATTGGCCAGTGCGGGTCGTGCGGTATTGGCCAGTGCGGATCGCGCGCTACTGCCAAGTGCACATCGCGGAAAACCCGGATCGCACCCATGAGCGACGGTGCACGAAGGGCGCGATTCTAGAGGGAAATTACCCTGGTTTCGACGCAGCCGTCGTTAAGGGGGCGCGTCGATCGCGCGTCGATAACGCTCGCGGCGGGCGGCGTCGCGGAGGACTTCGTAGGCCTCCTCGAGGACCACGACGATGTGCTCGAGGTCCTCGCGTAGATCGGAGGTGCGAGGCGTGAGGAGACGGGAAGGCTCGAGCTCGCGACGGAGCTGGAGGAAGGCCTTTCGCACCTCGTAGCCAGTGGCGTCTTTGGCGATCCCGAGGACGGCGAAGTAGTCGCCCTCTTCTACGTGCGCCATGCGCGCGCGAACACGGGTGCGGATCGCGTCCTCGTCGAGGGCGCGGAGATCGTCCTCCGAGTACTCGGGCTCTGCCTTCTGGACCGGGGCGAGCCCGCGCACCGCCGAGAGCGCGCCGAGGAGCACCAGCGCATACGCGACCGGCACGCACTCCTCCGCGGTGGAGAGCACGTGAGACACGTTCTTTCCTTTGATTTCCTCGATCGAACGAAGATCTTCGGGGTCGAGGTGCGCCTCGTGGAGGAGACGAGGACGGTCGCCGTCCCCGAGCACGATGCGCTCGCCACCGAGGCGCTCCGCGGCGACGTGGGGCTCGAACACGCTCCGCATGCACTCGACGAAGGTGGCGACTCCAGGGCTGCCGCCGAACACGTTGGGCTCCGTCTTCAGACGACCCGCTGGCTCCGCCTCGAGCATCGCCGTGCCGCTCGAGACTCGCAGGCAGCGCGAAAGAAGCCACTCGGCGTGCGCACGAAGCACCGGCCAGAGCTGGTCTTGGCGCAAATGGCCGTGCGCGACGAGGGCCGCTCCCGCATGACGACCGAATGGCGGAAGCTTCGCGCGGAGGGAGTCCGCGTCCTCGCGTCGGAGCTCGCCGCGAGCTTGAAGGAACGCGACGAGGCACTCGTCTTCGGCGCCCGAGGCGACCGTGACCACGTCGCCCTCGCGGAGGAGCACGCGCCGAAGCACGCCCTCCGACGCGAACGCCATCGCCCCCGAAGCGCGCGCGGCGATGGCCTCTGCGAGCACGCGCGGAGCGTCGTGGTTGCCGAGGACGGTGCCTTTGCCGGGCGATCGCACCGCGGGCGGAGGCTCGCTGACGCGACCCTGCGAAGGCCCCGACGAGGGACGCCCCTGGGGAGCAGGACGATCCTGGGAGCTGCCCTCGTTTGCGCCAATGCCCACGCCGACCGAGCCGCTGCCGACACCAACACCGACACCGACACCGACACCGACACCGACGCCTAGGCGCAGTGGCTCGGCTCCTTGAACGGGCGGACTAGGTGAGGTCTCGCGGCGAGGCGGGGCGGCCTCGCTCGGCACGCGCGGAGGAAGGAGCGGGCTCTTTCGATCGATCGGCACGACGCTGACACGCCGTCCGTCGCGCGGGGTGGGCGGCAGATCGCTGTCGCGCGAGAGCGCGGGCCGGTCGTATTTTTGCGACACCTCGGGATCGCGGGTGGGCTCACGATCGGCCGATATTTCTCGCTCGCGAGCACGATCACGCTCGACGTCGCGCAGGCGCTCGACCTCGCGAGCACGTTCGCGCTCCCGCTCGCGCTCGATCTCGCGAGCACGTTCACGTTCACGTTCGCGCTCGAGACCATGCGCGCGCTCTCGTTCTCGCTCTCGTTCTCGCTCGAGGTCACGCTCTCGCTCGAGCGCGATCTCACGGTCGCGTGCGATCTCGCGGTCACGCGCGATCTCGCGCTCACGGAGGAGGTCGCGTTCGCGCTCGCGTTCGGCGGCGCGTTCGTCCTCCGCGGCGCGCTCCCGCTCACGACGGAGCGACGTGATCCGCTCGCCCACACCGGTACGCCGATCGACGCCGGTGCCAGATGCGCCCGTGGTCGCGCCGCCGCCGCCGGTGCCCTTCGCGGGGCCCACGATCGCGTCGAGCTCGTCGTCCTCGTCGTCGTCGATGGGCTCGTCGAGCGCCTCGAGGAGCTCGGCCGGGAGCACCGCTTCGATCTCTTCTTCCGGTGTGGGCAGCGGCGCGTCGATCGCTTGCGCGTGGACCCGGTGCTCGGCATCGGAGAGCATTTGCTCGAGCTCGGGGCTGAGCGGAGAGAGGAGCGCGCTCGACCGCGGTGGCGGCAAGAGCACAGGACCGCTCAACGGAGCAGGCGCGAGGCCCGCGAGAGGCGAGAGCGAGAGGCCCCCCGAGCGAGGCCCCGCCTTTTGCGACGACGGCGGCATGAGCGGCGGCGACGACGGCGCGCGACCGGTGGGCTGCGGAGCGGGCGGCGTGGACGGCCTCACGCTGCGACGCGGCGGCGGCGGCCCGAGCAGCTCCTCCAGCGACGCGATGACGGCGAGCTCGTCGACCGGGCGCGTGAAAAACTTGGTAATTCCGAGTGTTTGCGCGAACACCGGATCGGGGATCTCGCCGCCAGCGAGGCCGAACGCGAACACCACGATGCGATCGCCCGCGGGCAGCTCTCGGAGGCGCGGGAGGATCTCCAGCATGCCCTCCGCGTCGGCGTCGAGGAGGACGAGGGCAGGGGGCTGAACCGCGGCGCGCTCACGCAAGAGCGCGAGTGGCACGTCGACGACGAGGTAACCCACCTGACGAGCTTTGCGCGCGAGCCCCTCGGCCTCGGCGGATGCGTCCGTCAAAAAGACGAGCTTCGAGTCCCGGTCTGGCGACGGGCCCGCGGCGGGCGACTCGGGGTCGACCGCGTGATCTTGTCCAGGTTCCTGGCTCACGGAGCTTTGTGCGCCTTACTTAGGCTCCTCCGAATCGGAGGTGCTCGAGGAGGAGTCGGGGGGGCTCTCGGCTTCGCCGGCGGGCGCTTCGCGGAAGCCGATGCCGCCGATGAGCTTGCCCAAGCGCGACAAGAAGCCGGCGCCGTAGATGAGCAAGAACACGAAGACGGTCAGCCCGAGCTCCGCGCGTGTCATTCCGAGGATCATGGGCACTCTCCGCGGAGGCCGCACGCCCCCTCAGGACCCAGACTTCTACCACGATTCCGGCGCGAGAAGCTTTACCGAGAGCCAAAGGCCGGGTGTGATGCCGCGATGGCCGAGGCCGACGACCCCGCGAGCACCCCGCCGAGGGAAGAAGGCACCCGCGAAGACGCTCCGCGGACGGAAGACCCACCTTCGCCTACCTCCGAGCCGACGCCGTTCAACGCGGAAGGACCGGTGATTTTCGTGCGGCAGCCCGGCGGGACGGCGAGTCGGATCCCGGTCCGCGCGCTCGCGGGAGGCCCGGTGCGACTGCTCGCGACGACCGAGGTGGCGCTGCGTGGAGCGGGGCCTTTCGAGCCGTTCGCGCACGGCGTGGCGTCCGATCCGGAGCTCCGCGCGCGCCTCGCCGACGGCCTCGCGCTCCCTGCTTCGGTCGCGTTCGCGAAGCTGCGCCCGGTGCTCTTTTTGGGGCTCGTGCCGCTCTTCATGTTGGTCGAGCTCGACCGTGAGCTGTGGGTCGCGGGTCTGCCGGGGGCGCGGTCGCGGCTCGTGCTCGGCGCGATCTTCGGCCTGATGATGGCGATCGATTTTGCGCGCAAGGTGCCTCGTCATCCAGGGACGAGCGCGGCGATTTTGTTCTGGGTCGCGGCGCGGTACCTCAACGTGCTCGCGGTGCTGTGCGGGAAGACGGGGGCACAGGGTTTCTTCGCGCCAGTGCTCGCGATCGCGATCGGTGCGGTCCTCCTCGCGCGCGCACCACGCGGAAATCGCCTTACGGAAGCGATCATGGACAAGCTCGCGCTCGATCCGAGCGAGGTCCTCCGCGTGCGGCTCGGCGAGATGCCCAAGACGAACGTGGTCACCGCGGCGGTGGCGGCGGCGTTCGGTTTGCCGGTGCTGCTCTTCGCGCTCCGAAAGCTCGATGGCGGGATCTGGACCACCGGCGTCGCGCTCCTCGTGTACTGCGCGGTGGTGCCCGAGCTCGTGGAGCGCTTCGTCGAACGCGGGCGCCCCGCGCGTGGGAAATTCCGTGCGACGCGGGTGCTCTTCGCGACCGTGGTCGGCTTCGCGCTCACGACGGGGCTCGTCTCCGCGGCGCAGCGCAGCTTCGACGCGGGCATCTACCTGCAGCGATGCACGCACCCCGCCGAGTTCGAACGAGAGGGAAAAAAGCTGCTCGAGGCCGAGACCCACGAGGTGCGGCGCGGGATCACGCAGGCGAAGGACGCGCTCCCGGTGCTGCTCATGACGGTGTTCGCGGTGCCCCTCGCGGAGGAGCGTCTTTACCGCGGCCTCCTCCAGCGCATCCTCACGCGTCGCTACGGCGAGAGGCTCGGGCTCGTCTACGCGGCCCTCACGTTCGGGGCGTCGCACCTCGTCGTGTACCGGGTCGCGGCGTACCAAGCCGCGCTCCTCGGCTTCGGGTTCGGCTCCGCGTTCGGCGAGGGTGGGCTCGTCGCGTCGTTCCTCGCCCACGCGCTGTGGAACGGCCATTTGCTCATGTGAGACGAGTAGCTCGGGTCGTCGTGGGAGGCCGATCGGGGCTCGCACTGGATGACGTCGCGGTGGGCTCGGGGCTCGTGGGTGGGGGCGCGGGGCTTAGGGCGCAGGCTTGGTTTTGTGCGCGGGGCGCACGGGGCCGTTGGGGAGAAGAGAGCGCGGGGCCGGAGGGAAACGGCCGCGGGTCGGCACGGTTTTTTGGGGCGGGGGTGGTCCCCCCGAACTCGGCTGGACCGGTTCTTCGAAGCGCTGCCGGTCGGAGATGCTGGGCTTGCGTGAACTGTACATCCAGCCTCAAACACAGGACCCACCACCCCCGCCCCAAAAAACCGCGCCCACCCACGGCCTTCCCACGTCCCGCGTGGAAGGGGGAGAAGAGAGAGAAGAGGAGAAAAGAGACGGGACTCACGGGCGTCTGGTCTCGCAGAGGAGCGTCTTTACCGCGGTCTCGTCCAACGCATCCTCACCCGCCGTTACGGCGAGGCTCGGGCAGAAGGTGTCGCGAGGCCCGAGCAAGAAGGTCACGAAGCCCGGAGCAGAGGTCGCGAGGCCCGAGCAGAAGGTCGCGAGGGCGGATCACGAAAGTCGCGAAGCCCAGGAGCAGAGGTCGCGAGGCTCGAGCACGAAGGTCGCGATCCCCGAAGCGAGGCCGCGAGCCTAGGCGGCCTTCCGCGACGCCCGTGGGTCCCGTCTCTTTTCTCTTCTCTCTCTCCTCCCTCTCCTCACGCGGGACGGGGGAAGGCCGTGGGTGGGCGCGGTTTTTTGGGGCGGTGGTGGTGGGTCCTGTGTCTGAGGCAGAGGTCCTGTTCACGCATGCCAGGCGCATTCGTTCGGGAGCTCGTCGAAGAGCCGTCCGAACTCGGCTGGACCGGTTCTTCGAAGCGCTGCCGGTCGGAGATGCTGGGCTTGCGTGAACTGTACATCCAGCCTCAAACACAGGACCCACCACCCCCGCCCCAAAAAACCGTGCCGACCCGCGGCCGTCTCCCTCCGGCCCGCGCCTTCTTCTCTCCCACCACCGGCCCCGTGCGCCCCGCGCACAAAACCAAGCCTGCGCCCCTAAGCCCCGCGCCCCCACCCATGAGCCCCGAGCTCACCGCGACGTCATCACTCACCGCGAGCCCAATCGGCCTCCCATGACGCCCGCGTGTCCCGTCTCGCCACCGGCCCCGCGAATCTCACAAGAAACCTATTTTTCAGCGCGATCGTGACTCAGGCCGACGTAGCTTCGCGAAGGTCTCACTGGCACTTGCGGCAATAGATGATGCCCATTCGCGGCGGACGCAAGTCGACGTCGTCCATGCGGCTCGGCGCGCGCGAGGTCGTCTCACGCAGCTCGGGACGCGGCGTCTCGTGGGTCTCGGAGACCCAGCCTGCGCGTGCACCGCCGCCACCGCCACCGCCGCCACCGCCGCTGCTCGACCAGGCGTCTTGGCTCGCGGGGACGGGCGCGCAGCCCGCGAGCCAGGCTCCGGCGGCGACGAGAAAAGAGAGCACGAGCGCACGACGAGCAAACCCTCGGGTAGGCATCTTCGATCTCCAGGAGTGACGACACGGAGCTCGCGCGCATCGGCCATCGATGGCGGCGTCGCTCGGGTCTCGACTGCTTCCACGACCATGTCGCAGAGACGTTCCCGGAAATTTCACGGCCCCGTTTTTCGCGCGCGCGGGCGCTCGTTTCGAGGTGTGTAACCCTTCGAAACAACGACGCTTCTTGGCTACTACTCGTGGCGCTTGCGGCGGCGGGTGGTCTTCGGGACCTTGCCCTCGAGGGGCGAACGCTGCGCGGTGGCCGTCATGTGGAAGCGGCTCCCCGGGCGCGCCGCGACCTCGGCGATCCGGACGACCTCGCGGGTGAGCTCTTGGAATTTGTTCTGGCTTCGGATCGCGGGCGTGCCGGTTTTCGGAGTGACCCGGACGTAGCTTCCGTCGCTGGTGAGGCGCCAAGACTTCACGTTGTCTTGGAGCTGGAGCTCGAGGTGCTCGGAGAGCTTTTCGCGGAGCTTGGGGTCCTCGATCGGGACCATCACCTCGACCCGGCGATGGAAGTTTCGCGGCATCCAGTCGGCGCTCGAGATGTAGATCTCCTCTTTGCCGCCGTTCGAGAAGCGGAACACGCGCCCGTGCTCCAGGTACCGGTCGACGATCGCGCGGACCTCGATGTTCTCGCTCACGTTCGGGATGCCGGGGCGCAGACAGCAGATGCCGCGGATGAGCAGCGTGATCGAAACCCCCGCGATCGACGCGCGGTAGAGGGCCTCGATGACGTCCTCGTCGACGAGCGAGTTCATCTTCGCGACGATGCGGGCCGGCTTGCCGTGGCGTGCCTGCTCCATCTCGCGCGCGATGAGCCCGAGCACCGCCTCGTGGAGGCCGAGCGGCGCGATGATGAGCGAGTTCCACTTTGCCGGCGCGCTGTAGCCGGTGAGCAAATTGAAGAGCGACGACGCGTCTTCCCCGAAGCTCGGGCGGCACGTGAGGAGCGACACGTCGGTGTAGTGACGCGCGGTCCCCGTGTTGTAGTTGCCGGTCGAGAGGTGCACGTAGCGGCGCAGGCCCTGCCGCTCGCGACGCACGATGAGGAGGCACTTCGCGTGGGTCTTGAGGCCCATGAGCCCGTAGACCACGTGCACGCCACTCTGCTCGAGGGTGCGCGCCCAGACGATGTTCGACTCTTCGTCGAAGCGCGCCTTGAGCTCCACGATCGCGGTGACCTGTTTTCCCGCCTCCGCTGCGCGCGCGAGGGCCTTCACGATCGGGGAGTCTCCGCCGGCGCGGTAGAGCGTCTGCTTGATCGCGAGCACGTCCGGATCTTCGGCCGCGCGGCTCACGAGATCGACGATCGGATCGAACGACTCGTAGGGATGGTGGAGGAGAATGTCGCCGTCGCGGATGGTCGCGAAGATGTCCTCCGCGTCGCGGAGGGGTGGGACTTGGAGCGGCGAGTAAGGCTCGTCGCGCAAGCTGCGGAGGTCCTCCTTCGCGAAAAGCTGTAGCAAGTCCGAGATGTTGAGCACGCTCGTGGTGCGATACACGTCGCGCTCGGGGTCGAGCTTGAGGGCCTTGACCAGCTTCGCGAGGGACGACTCGGTGAACTCGCCGTACACCTCGAGACGAACCGCGTTGCCTCGCTCGCGCCGGCGGAGCTCCTGCTGGATCGTCTGGATGAGATCTTGCGCTTCCTCTTCGTCGATCTCGATGTCGAAGTTGCGCGTGACGCGGAAGGCGTAGACGCCCTTGAGGCGCACGCCGGGGAAGATCATGTCGACGTGGCGCGCGATGATGTCCTCGAGGAGGACGAACGCGTGCTGCGCGACGTCGCCGCCCTTGCGGGTGAGCGGGCCCGTCATGAGCAGGCGCGGGAGCATGGTCGGCACGCCGACGACGCCGAAGTTCACGTCGCCGGAGCCGTCGCGCGAGAACATGACGCCGAGGTTCAGGCTCTTGTTGCGCACGTGCGGGAACGGGTGCCCGGGATCGATCGCGATCGGCGTGAGGACGGGGAACACCTCGCGGTGGAAGCGCTCGTCGAGCTCGGCGAGCTGATCGGCGGGGAGGTCGGAGGGCTTCACCCACGCGTATCCCTGCTCCGCGAGCGCCGGCAAGATGTGGCTCACGAGCGAGTCGTTCTGGCGCTGCATCATGTCGTGCACGCGCTCGGAGATTTGGGCGAGCTGGTCGGCCACGCTCATCCCGTCGGGGTTGAGGTCGCTCACCTCGCCGGTGCGCTGCTGCTTCAGGCCGGCGACCCGCACCATGAAGAACTCGTCCAAGTTGGACGCCACGATCGCGTGGAACTTGAGGCGCTCGAGGAGCGGGACGGACTCGGTGTCGGCCTCCGCCAGCACGCGCATGTTGAACTCGAGCCAAGAGAGCTCGCGGTTCAGGTAGAGCTGCGGGGAGCGCAAGTCCTCGCCGGTGTCGCGCACGGAGCCAGGGTGCACGGACGCCGTGTTCGACGTCGAAAGCGGCGCCGGCTCGATGGGGTCCATCCTCCCTATCTACAGGACATCGCTCGGGAGGGCCAAACACCCACACCCGGCGACCGTTGCGGTGTCACCTCGATGACGCACGGCCGACGCATCCGCGTTTCATTCGGCCGGCTTGGGCGCAGGGTCGCCCTCGGGCGGGGGCTTGCCGGGTTCGTTGAAGCGCGGAGCGGACGCGGCCATGTCGTTTCGCAGGTAAATGCGGAGGCCGTTGAAATTCGCGGTCTCCGTGTAGTTTGCAAAGACCCACTTGGCCGACTCGGGGCAGTGCTCGGCGAAATCGTGAACCGCTTCTTGCCACGTGATGAGCGGGGCCTTGTCGTGGAAGACGAACGCGGCAGGGGGGCTCGCCTTGATGCGACCAAAAAAGTCGGCCTCGTGTGCGTCCCGGATCGCGCGGATCTTCTCCGCCTCGCGCGGGCTCGGGTGGAGGCCCACCGGGGCAGGGAGATTTCCACCCGCGAGCGCCGCGTCCGCGTTCAGATCGTAGGCGTAAATGTAGGGCGTCGCGCTCCGCCGCTGCGCGAGGAAGAGCACGTAGGGGTCCATGCCGTAGGTCTGCACGCGGTCATCGGGCTTCGTGGTGATGCGCAGGTACGAGGCGGCCTGGCGAAGCTCCCACGGGAAGTAGTCGCTCGTCTTGAAGTAGACGAGGTAGTCGTGGCTGATGCGCTCGATGGGGTCGTGTGCCTTCGACGTGAGGAGCCAGAGGTTCTGCACGTAGGGCGACATCGGCATCATCGTCGCGACGCGGAGGGAGAGCGCGGCCGCCGCGGCGACGGGCAAGAGGCGCTCGGCCTTGCCGCGGGGCAAACGGTGCGCGCGCTCCGAGTACCAAACGACGAGCACGAGCCACTGCAGGCTCACCCCCACGCTGACCGGGTGAAAGTGATACGGGAAGCCCTTTCGCTGCGCGAGCACGCTGCCGAGGCCACACAAGGGAGCGACCGCGATCGTGAAGGTGCGGCGCGGGAGGCTGCCCATCGCGAGGAGCGCGAGCATCACTGCGCTGGTGGCGCCCGCCGCGGCGGCGAGGGTGGAGTACCCGTCGAGCCCGAGGATCTCGTACGCGCTCCGCGGCCAGATGAACTTGTACATCGTGGGCACGTCGACGAGGTAGATGCGGAAGAACGCGATCGCGTCGCCGAAGACGACGAGGAAGAGGAGCTGCGAGGCGACCCCGAGCGTCCCGCCGAAGAAGAACCACGCGAGCCGCTTCTTGCGCGCCATCGGCACGTCGTCCACGAGCAACGTCACGATCTGCGCGATCGTGAAGAGCGCGTAGGTGGGCTTGCCGAACCAAAGAAGGAACGAGAACGCCCCCGCCCAGGCGAGAAAACCCGTGCCGACCGCGGGCGTGGAGAGCTTGGCTTTCGCCGCGTCGGCGTCCGAGCGCATGCGATCTTGGGCGACGAGCTGGAGCCCGATCGACGCGAGCAGGAACCAGTCGCAGAAGCTCTCCCGCTGCGCCAAGTCCCAAAAAATGTAGAGCAGGTACTGCCCGCTCAGCACCACCCACGCCGCGAAGGCCCACCCGCCGCGAGAGGCGATTTCACGCACGAGCAGCGCGCGGGACGTGTCGCCGAGGCGAGGCTTCGCGAGGCGACCTACGCCCGGGATGCACGCGCCGACGAACGCGAACGCGAGCCCGCTCACGAGCAAATCGAGGACGTGGAACACGTGCTCGTCGGCGCCGCCGAGCTTCAGAAAAATCATGTGGACGAGGTGCGTGAGCGGCCCGTTCACGTCGCGCACGTCGCGGTAGTCGCGGTCGCCCTTCAGCACCGCCCACGCGACGTACTGAAAAATCCCCTGGTCTCTACCGAGCGAGACAAGAGAGGCTCGCCTCGTCGCGTCGACCACCCAGTAGAGCGGGGGGAGCGCCACGATGAACGCCGGAACGAGCACCCGGAGGGCCCGCTGGAGCCCGAAATAGAGCGCTTTCCGTGGGAGCTTCGCCAGCATCGAACGAGGAGGCTCGCGCTCTTCCCACCATTCGCGTCGCGACGCAAGCTCGTGGGTGTCTCGAATTTGTCCACCTGAACGAACGAAGCGTCAGCGGACGGAAGGTCTCGCCATGCGGCCAAAAAAAGGCGCACAATCCTTCGTACCCCGATGAGCGAAGCCGTCCGGCGCTTGAATGCCCTCCCCAATGGCCCCGCAGAACGTGCACGCGCCCTCGGCGAAGCGTTGGGAGCCGCCCGTGGAAAACACCTCCTGATCTCTCTCCGCGGTCACCCCGATCCCGATGGGATTGCGTCGGCGCTCGCGCTGTCGCACATCGCCCATCGCCTCGGCGTAGGGCAGGTCACGGTGGGCTACACCCACGACCTCTCGCACCGCGAGAACCGCGCGCTCGTGAAGCTCCTCAACATCGAGCTCAAGAAGATGCGCAACATCTCCGAGGCCGGGAAGGTGGACTTCCTCGCCTTCGTCGACGCGCACGACGTCGACCCGGATTTCGGCGGCGCCGGTGAGGTCGAGGTGCTCGCGATCATCGATCACCATCGCGCCCATTCGCCTCCGAAGGCTCGCTTCGTCGACATGCGGCTCGAGGTCGGCGCGACGGCGACCATGTTCGCGGAGTACCTCCAAGAGCTCGCGCCCCTCGACTCCGCGAGCGAAGAAGATCGCCGCATCGCGACCGCGCTCATGCACGGCATGGCGACCGACACCGACGACTTCCAGCTCGCGCGCGGCGTCGACTTTCGCGCTGCCGGTTACCTCACCGAGGTATGCGACAAAGACTTGCTCGCCGACTTGAGCCGCAGGCTGATCGCGCCGGAGGCGATGGACGTCATCGCGCGTGCGCTCGCGTCGCTCTTCGTTCGTCGTAACTTCGCGATGGCGGGCGTGGGCTTCGTGTCCGAGGGCGATCGCGACACCATCGCGCAGGCGGCCGATTTTCTCGTTCGTCGTGAGGACATCGACACCGTGGTCGTCTTCGGTGTCGTCGGCGAGCGCTTCATCGAAGGCTCCCTCCGCACCCACTCGGCGAGCGTGGATCCGGCGGCGTGGCTCGAGCAAGCGTTCGGCCACGACGATCGCGGCAAGGCCTACGGCGGCGGTCGTCGCGACAAGGGCGGCTTCCGTATTCCGATTGGCTTCCTCGGTCGCTCGACGGATCGTGTGCAGCTCTGGCAGCTCGTCGAGCACAGCTTGCGGCAGGCGCTCCTTCGTCAGCTCGGCGACGAGCCCTCGCCTGCGATTCCCGTCGCGGCGAGCTGAGACAACCCGTTGGCTCTTCGGATCGCGTTCGTGGGGCTGCCTCTCGCGGCCCTTCTCCTTCGTCACGACGGTCACGAGATCGTGTACGCGGGCATCTGTCGCAAGGCGGCGCCGGGCACACGCAGGCTTCGTAGCGCGCTCGGCCCCGGCCGCGTGTTCCTGAAGCCGAGCCTCGCCGCCCACGCCGAGAAGGTGCGCGCGCTCGCGCCCGATTTGCTCGTGAGCTGGTTCTGGACGAGCCGAATCCCTACGGAGTTTCGTGGGGTTGCGTCGCAGCGGGCGTTCGGGGTGCACCCGTCGCTTTTGCCTCGTCACCGCGGCGGCGATCCGTACTTCGCGGTGATCGACGGCGGCGAGAGCGTGACCGGCGTGACGGCGCACGTGCTGGAAGAAGAGTACGACACGGGCGACGTGCTCGCGTCGCGTGAGCTCGCGGTCGAGCCTTCGTGGACGGCGTGGAGGCTCGCGAAGAAGCTCGATCGTCCGTCCCTCGCGGTGCTTCGCGAGGTGGTGCGCGCGTACGCCGAGGGCCGCCCGCCGGCGCGCCGAGCGCAGAACGAGGCCGACGCGAGCGTGGCCCCCGTGCTGCGGGAAGAAGATCTCGAGCTCGATTTTTCGTGGAGCGCCGAGCGCCTCGAGCGCCGCGTTCGCGCCGCGAGCCCATACCCGGGGGCCTATTTTTTCCTCGGCGACGAGGTGCTCACCGTGATCGCGTCGCGCGCGACGACGCATGCTCCCGAAGGGCTCGCGCCGGGCGAGGCCGCCGTCGACGCCGACGGGACCGCCATCGTGTGCACCGCGGATGGGGGCCTCGCGCTCCAGGCCGCGCGCCTCGCCGGCGACGGAGACGACGAGACGTTCCTCGATCGTGCGGCCATCGGGGCGCTCGTTCGGTCGCTCGCGTCGGTCGGCTGAGCGCGATTTCTGCGCCGAAACGAAGATGCTCCGTTGCGCGCGTGCCGAATGGGCCACGAGCGCGAAAGGTGATTCCTTTGCGGAAAGCCCTTACGTAGACTGACGTTTGCCTGGAAATTCGCTGTTGGGACTCTGATCGTCAGAGCTTGGAGGAGAGCCGTGTCCGACCCCGTGTCCATCTCGCGTTCCGCCCGTGAATCGCTCGCCCGCGGGCTCTCCGCGCTCCAGACCGATCCGAACATTCCCCCGAACATCATGAACATCGCCGAGCCGATCGCGCAGGCGATGGGCGCGCTGCATCAGATCGAGCGTACGAACGGCGCCGAGCTGTCGCCGCACGCGGAGACCGCGCTCGGCCACGTTCGTGGTGCGCTCGCGCAGCTCCAGGCGCAGCCCGCCACGTTCGTCGCTGTCGCGAACGCCCTCGAGGCGGTCGCGTCGTCGCTCGGTCTCGTGCACCAGCTCTCGAAGATGGTGCCGGCG
>JAAFHV010000246.1 GCA_013297655.1 Myxococcales bacterium
TCGCGTCGCTCTGGAGGCGCGAGCCTCGCGTCGCTCTGGAGGCGCGAGCCTCGCGTCGCTCTGGAGGCGCGAGCCTCGCGTCGCTCTGGAGGCGCGAGCCTCGGATCGCTCTGGAGGCGCGAGCCTCGCGTCGCTCTGGAGGCGCGAGCCTCGCGTCGCTCTGGAGGCGCGAGCCTCGCGTCGCTCTGGAGGCGCGAGCCTCGCGTCGCTCTGGAGGCGCGCCTCGCGTCGCTCTGGAGGCGCGCCTCGCGTCGCTCTGGAGGCGCGCCTCGCGTCGCTCTGGAGGCGCGAGCCTCGGCTCGCTGGTTTTCGCTCTATTTCCGGGCGAGACCGCGCCCGGCCACGTAGGAGACCACGCCGTCCGGGAGCAACCGCGACGCCGAGACCACCGCCGACAATGGCAACGGAAAGGCATATACCGCCGGCGCGTGACGGAGCTCCGACACGATCTCCTTCGCGGCCTTCTCGGCCGTCCACAGGAAAGGGCGGGTCGGCGTGGCGCGGCTCATGTCGGTGTCGACGAAGCCGGGTTGCACGTCGGTCACCCGCACGCCGGTGCCGGCGAGGTCCAGCCGAAGGGTCTCGAGGAACGTGGAGAGCGCAGCTTTGCTCGCGGAATAGGGCCCCGCGTGCGGGAGCCCGCGACGGCCGGCGAGGCTAGAGACGCCGACGAGGTGCCCGCGCTTTCGATCGAGCAAGTAAGGCAGCGCGGCCACCAGCGTGACGAAGGCGCCTCGCACGTTCACGTCGACGACGCGGAGCACGTCCGCGACCGTGAGCTTCGTCGCGTGGGTGGTGCAGCCGGCGCCGGCGTTCGCGATCACCATGTCGAGCCCACCGAGCGCGTCGTTCGCCTCCGCGAGCGCCGACTCCACCGAGGCCGCGTCGGCGACGTCGGCGACGATTGGCACCGCTACCCCACCTTTCGCGCCAACCGTCGACGCGACCTCGTCGAGCTCTTTTTTTCGCCGCGCCACGATCGCGACGCGCACGCCCTTTCGCGCGTACTCGATCGCCAGAGCACGGCCGATCCCGCTCGAGGCACCGGTGATAAAGACCGTCTTGGGCGTCATGGGGCCGCCGGTCTTACCACGTCTTCTCCGCGGCCGACGCCCACCGGTGAGCGCGCGTGCACCCTCTGGGCGAGCTCGGGGGTCACACCGCCTGGCGTGACGCGACGCGAAACCCGAAACGCGAAACGGACGCGCGAGGGTCCGAAGCCTCGAGGCGTCGCATCGCGCTGTCGTTCGCCAGCGGCGCAGGGGCAGATGATGGCGCTTGAAAGAGCGAGAAAGCTCTGCAATTCTGCTTCATGTATGGGAAGTGAGCCCCCGCGCAGACGTTCTTCAGGCCGCCCTCGCGGCATGGACGATGACGTCGAGGCCACGAGCATCACCAGCTTTACGGAGCTGCAACGCGAGCTCGCGGCCCGCAAACGGCAGGCGCTCCAGGCCTACCTGGTCGTGCTCACCGGCTCGAACGTGGGCTCCATGCACAAGCTCGAGGCGGCAGAGACCGTGATCGGCCGGTCGAACCAGGCCGACCTTCGCCTCACGGACGACGGAATCTCGCGCCGTCACGCGCGCATCATCAAGTCCGGCTCGGACGTGATCCTGGAAGACTTGAACAGCGCGAACGGCACCCTCGTGAACGGCGAGCTCGTGTCGCAGCGTGTCCTCAAGAACGGCGACAAGATCAGCATCGGCGCGAACACCGTCGTCAGGTTCAGCTTCAACGACACCCTCGACGAGAGCTTCCAGCAAAAGATGATCGAGGCCGCCCTCCGCGACGGCCTCACCCGCGCCTTCAACAAACGCTACTTCCTCGAGCGCCTGGAGACCGAGTACGCCTACGCACGTCGCCACCACGCCGAGCTCTCACTCCTGCTCTTCGACATCGATTTCTTCAAGAAGATCAACGACACGTACGGCCACCTCGCGGGCGACGCCGTGCTCGTCCAGCTCTCGGGCATCATTCAAACCATGCTCCGCACCGAAGACGTGTTCGCGCGTTACGGCGGTGAAGAGTTCGCGATCCTCGCGCGTGGCACCTCGCTCGCGAAAGCGGCCACGTTGGCGGAGCGCATCCGCGCGCGGGTCGAAGAGACCCACTTCGCCTTCGAGAGCACCCGAATCCCGGTCACCATCAGCGTCGGTGTCGCGGGCCTCCCAGAGACACGATGCGACGACGCGACCCAGCTCGTCGCCGGCGCCGACACCGCGCTCTACGAATCGAAGCGCACCGGCCGCAACAAGGTCTCCCTTAAAGACGTCCCGATCTGACGGGTACGCCGCGCGGGCGGCGTCGGTGGCGTCATCTCACGGAACCGGGTACGCGCAGCGGAGCCCGACTTTTCCGTATTTGTTCAGCACGTGCGCGACGAAGAGCGCGCCGACGCCGTGCCCCTCGAACGAGCCGTTCCGCGCCCACGCCACCTTCGAGCGAAACGGGTCGGACGACGACGCCTCGAAGAACGTACCGCTGAGCTCCATGAGGCCATCGGTGAGGGAGTGCCCACGTGGGCCGCGACCGAGCATACGCCCCGGGGCGGGGATGAACACGCCGTAGTCGGCGCCCACGAGCGCGGGGTGCTCGTAGCTGAAGCTGAACGCCGCGAGCATCGTGCTCTGCATCAGGCTCGGCGCGAACGGGCTATTTTGCGCACGGAGAGACGCGTCGGTGGCGGTCGGGAAGCGATTGGCAAAATACGTCCCGCTCCCGGGGCCGAGCGGGTGCGGCAGGTCGCCCCAGGGGTAAATCGTAGGGCCCCACGCGTCCTCGTACTCGTCGAGGTGCTGGAGGCGGCCTCCGTCCCACGCACAGAACGCTTGCGCAAAGAGGTAGTTCACGCAGTTTGCTCCTTTGGTATCGAGGAGGCTACGAGATACCTGATGAGGCACGTCGCCGAGGAGGCGCCCCTCGGCCTCGTCCGGCACGTAGACGGTGTGCGTCCCGGGGCCCGCGTTCGTGCACCCGGTGAGGGTTTGTTCGTTGTCGCGAAACACGAACCCGGACACATGGCGATAGACGCTCGTGTAAATCCCCGCCATCGGGGTGGTGCTGCCCTGCGGTGGGTCGGCGAGCTCGCCCTGGGCCGCGTCGCCCTCGAAGCTGGTCGGCAGATAGGGCTCCCACTCGGGGAGGAGCACCGCGTCGGGCCCGAACGCGCCGTCGCGACGCGCGCGCCGCACGAAGCCGCGCACGTCGCCGGCGACCGCGTCGAGGAACACGCGCACGCGCCCCGCGGTGACGCCGTATTTCCCGAGGCGAGCCGGGCCGCGGCTCCCCCGCACCGCGACCGAAGCGCAGCAGCTCTCGTGCGCACGCGCGCCCGTGCCGTCCGCGAGCTCTCCCGTGCCGCAGGTGTCACCGCCGAAGTGGGAAACGCAGCTCCTCCGCTCCGCGCAGCGCCCGTCGTACCCGCAGCCGAGGCTCGCGCAGTCCGCGTCGCGCTGGCAAACCATCGCCGCGCGACAGCGAGGGTTCCCGGGTCCGCCACAGTCGACGTCCGTTTCGGAGCCGTTCTTTCGCCCATCGATCGGGCTCGGCGCCGCACAACGCCATCCCGAGCCCTGTCGCGCGCACGAGCTCGATTGGCAATCCTCGTGCGCGAGGCACTGGGCCCCCAAGGCGCACGGCGGAGCGAACGGGCCGCCGCAGTCCACGTCGGTCTCGCGTCCATTCTTCACGAGGTCGTGGCGCGGCGCTTGGCACGTTCCCTCGTGGCAGACCCGGCTCTCACAGTCCTGCGGGAGCGCGCACGTGTCGCCCGCCGCGCACGGCCGCGCCCTACGACCACCGCAGTCGATGCCGCTCTCGTCCGCGTTGCGAACGCCGTCGTCGGGGCGCGCGGGGGCGCAACGCAGCTCGCGGTCGATCTGAGCGCAAACGCCTGATTGGCAATCTCGTCGCGTGACGCACAAGAGCCCATCGCCGCAACGAGGGCCCGCGATGCCTCCGCAGTCCACGTCGGTCTCGTCGCCGTTCTGCACACCATCGGTCGCGGAGGAGCGCGCGCACCGGCCCGCCGTACAAACACCGGACGCGCAGTCGCGAGGCGCCACGCACTCGGTCGCCGCCGCGTCGATCTCGGGAGCGCGGACATCACCGCCCGCGTCGCCTCCATCGGCTCGCGGCCCGGCGGGCAAGTCGACCGACGCCGGCCCCTCGCACGCGAGCAACACGAGGCCCGCTACGACGAAACGGGAGACGGCGTGGGCGTGGACGGCGAGGCGGACGAGGGCGCGCATGCAGCGGAGGTACGCTCCTCCTCCGCCGAGGTCGCGGCTCCACCTGTCATTCCCAGATTATACCTTTACAATCAAGACCTTACACTGAACGAAGGAACGCCGCGAGGCCGGTCATGACCTCGTCGACGATGCCGTGTCCGCCGTCGAAGCTGACCCACGTGACCTCGGCACCGGCGCCACGAAGGCCGTCGCGGAGGCGCTCGGCGAACGCGTATGGGAGCACGTCGTCGGTGGTGCCGTGGCTCTGAAAGACAGGCACCTTCGTGAGCTTGGGGTAGAGGGCGCTCCACTCGTCCTCGCTCAGCAGCGTACCCGAGAGCAACACGAGGCCGGCGAGGGCGCGGCCCTCCCGAAGCGCGGTGTCGCACGCGAGCATGGCGCCTTGCGAAAATCCCCCGATGACGACCTTCGCTTCGGGGTGCTCCTTCGCGAGCGCGTCGAGCACGGTGCACACGTGCGCGCGCGCCTCGTCGATACCTTCCGGTCGCTCGCGGGTGAGATCACGAATGCCGCCGGTGCTGCGCGCCTGCTCGATCCGCGCGAGATCGAGCTTCCACCACGCGCGCGCGTCGATGAACGGGGGCGCGCCGTAGAGCTCGGAGAACGTGAGCGGCGCCTTCGGGAACACGAACATCGTGCCGTCGGGCGCGTCGAGCACCTCGGCGAGGCCGACGAGATCTTCTCCTGGCGCGCCGAACCCGTGCATGAGGACCACGACGAGGTCGACGCGGCTCGTGCGCGCGGGAACGATCACACACTCGAGGCGCCCCAGGGTTTCGATCTTCATCGCGCGCAGGATGACCGAACGCGACGCCGAGCGACAGCCCTTCCGCGCCGAGAACGGGCACCGCGACACGATCCGCCGCCGCGCGCGGAGTGGTGCTAAACCGGCGCCATGACGGTCGAATCGGACATCGCGGCCGAACGCGCGCGGGCCCCTCGGCGGTGTCGGCGCGGCGCGAGCATCGGCGCGGCCCTCGTCGTCGTCACATCCTTCTTCGCGCTCGGTGCGTGCGGCGGAGAACGCGCGCAGCAGCTCGCCTCGCCAACCGCGTCCGCCCCGTCCGCGCCTGCCGTCGTCCCCCCAAAGGAGCAAAAGGACATGCCCAAGCTGCCCCCGATCGTGCAAACCGGCGCCATGGTGCTGCGCCACCCCGCGCGCGAGGTCGACGCGGCCTACCTCGCGACGCGCGAGTTTCACGATCTCGTCGCGACGATGATCACGGTCATGCGAAACGCGCCCGGGGTCGGCCTCGCCGCGCCTCAGATCGGCGTCGATTTGCGGGTGATCGTGCTCGAGGACAAAAAGGAGCTCATCGACAAAATCTCGCCCCGAGAGCGCAACGAGCGCCTCCGCGAGCCGTTCCCGGTGCGCGTCCTCGTGAACCCGAAGCTCACCCTCGAGGGCGCCGAGAAGGCCACGTTCTTCGAGGGCTGCCTCAGCGTGCAAGGCTACGTCGGTCTCGTCGAGCGGAGCCTGGAGGTCACGGTCCGTGGCCTCGACGAGGGCGGCGCTCCTCAGGAGTGGCGCGTTCGTGGCTGGCCCGCGCGCATCCTTCAGCACGAGGTCGATCACCTCGACGGAACGCTCTACATCGATCGCATGCGCACACGCAGCTTCTCCACCCAAGAGCACGCGAAGGCCCTCTACGGCGGCAAGCCGATCGACGAAGTCTTGAAGCTTGCCCAATGATCGCCCGCGGATTGCCCGCGCGGGCGGGGCGGTCGTAGTGTCGCTCCGCGCACGAAACGGATAAAGTCGGCCCCCGATGAACCGCGCTCTCCCGCTCCTCGTGCCGCTCGCCTGTGGCTCCTTGTTCGCCGCGTTCGCGTGCGGCCCAGCCCAGGCGCCGGTGCCGGTGTTGGGAGCGGGGTCCGCTTCCGCCTCGACGAGCGCGGCGAGCCTTCCGCCGCCCACGCCCCTCCCCTCCGGCCTGCCTCCCGCGCTCCCCGTGCCCGCGATGGGTGTGCGTGGATCGGCGCACGCGAAGGTTCGCGAGGACGCGAGCGTGTCGTGCACCGCGAGCCGCGTTCCCGCCCCGGGAAAGCCCGAAGACGAGCTAAAAAAGCTCGGCAGTACATGCAAGCTGCAAGCATCGTCGGCGGTGTTCGCGGGCACCCTCGGCGACGGCGACGGGGCGAAGGATTTTCCCTTCCGCGCCAAAGGTGGCCACTGCTATCGGGTTCTCTCCGCGAAAGATGGCGCCGTTCAAGATCTCGTCGTCGTGCTCCGCGATCGTGTCGGCGACGTCGCCGCGACCGGCCCGGAGAGCGCGGTCCCCGCGAACGGCAAAGTGTGCTTCGACGCCGACGAGGACACCACCCTGCAAGTCTCGGTCGGCACCGGTCGCGGCGCTTTCGCCGTGCAGCTCTGGGAGCCCTGAGCCCGCCTCGAGCGGCGCCGCACGAAAGGGCTCCCCGCGTTGACGCACCCCCTCGGCCCGGATCGGCATCACCATCACCGCACCACCCGGCCGAGCCTCTTCACGCTCCTCGGGCCGATGCCGGCGCTCCTCGCGATGGCCGCGGTCGTGACCGCCGCGGCGGCCGTGTATAGTGCACGTACCTTCGACGCGGCCGCGGTCGACGAGAGCCGGCTCGAGGCCCTCGACGAAGCGACCCGCCGCGAGCTCGCCGCACAAGGCTTCTTGCCACGCGGGGAGCCGCTCGCGCCCCAAGTGGAGGCCCTCGTCGCCGAGCGCGGTCTCCGTTTGCCGCTCTCCCACGGCACCGTCACGTGCGGGCCGCCGCGCGACGCCGACCTCGCGAAGGCGCGCGCCGCCCTCTCGCGCGAGCTTTTGCGGTACCCGACGGGCTTCTTGCGCAAGGCGCGGCTCCGTCGTGTTCTCTTTTGCGAAGGTCTCGAAGAGAACGAAAAGCCTATCCCGTCACTCCCTAATTACCAATCCACCCTCATCGTGGACGTCGACGGGAGCGACACGTTCCTCGCGCGCCTCGTGCACCACGAGGTGTTCCATTTCGTCGACTTCGCGGACGACGGCGTCGTGGTGCGCGATCCCTCCTGGGAGCGCCTGAACCGCGCGGACTTCCGCTACGAGGGCGGCGGCCGCGTGGTCCGCGATCCGGAGGCGACGCAGCCGGTGGGGCCGGAGGGCTTCGTGACCCGCTACGCGACCTCGGCCCTCGAGGAGGACAAGGCGGAGATCTTCGCGTGGCTCATGAACGACAAGGCCCTCGTCGCAGGAAAATGCGCGAGCGATCCGGTGCTTCGGGCGAAGGTGGACCACCTCGACGCGCTCGTGCAGCGCTTCTTCCCCGCCCCCTCGGGCGCGCGCCCGTACGGCACGTGGCCATGACCCCGACCATGCACGAGGCGCTGCGCGGAGGCTGTCTTCGGTGTACGGTGCGCCTCTCGTGAGCACGACGTCACCTGCGAGCGAAGCGGCAACCCCGAAGGCAAAGCCGGGATTTTTCGCCCTCGAGCTCCTCGACAACCGCTTCCCCACGCTCCACGGCCTCCGTGTCCTCGGGATCCTGAGCGTGGTTCAGTTCCACGTGACGTGGGTTTTTGCGGGCGAACAAGGCATCGCGGTGGACGGGGACTACACCGCCACGTCGCTCGCGGTGTTCTTCGGGATGGACCTCTTCTTCGTCCTGAGCGGCTTTTTGATCGGGATGATCTTGCTTCGGTCGCTCGAGCTCCACGGCGCGCAGAACCTGAAGCGCTTCTACGTGCGGCGCATTTTTCGCACGTTTCCTTCGTACTACCTGGTGCTCGCGTTCCTCGCGCTCGTCACCAAGCTATCGCCGGACCAAAAAGCGCACCTCCCGTACGAGATCGTCTACCTCACGAACTTCCTGCCGCTCGGGCGCGAGAACGTCATCATGTTCTGGGGCTGGTCGCTCTCGCTCGAAGAGCAGTTCTACCTCACGGTTCCGCTCCTCTTTTACGTGCTCTGGAAGCTCCCTTCGGACAGGTCGAGGCTCATCCTCCTCTTCCTCCTTTGGGCGTCTGCGCTCGTCATTCGACTATCGATTTTCACGACGCGCGGGCCGTGGACGGATTTCACCCTCTATGGGGCGCTCTACTTCAAAACGTATACCCGCTTCGACACCCTCATTTGCGGTATCGCGCTCGCCTTCGTGCACCTTCGTCACGGAGAGCGGGTGGCGGGGTTCTTGAAGGATCCGCTGAACCGCGCGCTCTTCTCGTTGCCGGCGCTGTGCGGCCTTTGGATGCTGCTGAAGCCGGATTTGTTCGGGCGCGAGAACGTGCAGCTCTTCCACGTGTTCGCGTGGGGCTCGATCACGACCCTCATGTATTTCACGGGGCTGCTCGTGCTCTTGAACGGCGAGGGCTCGATCACCCGCTTCTTGTCGAACCCGATCTTCCGCAAGATTGCCACTCTCGGTTATGGCATCTACCTCGTCCACATTCCCATTTTGGACCACGTGATCGTGCCGATGGCGAAGGCGCTCGAGGGCAAGAAGGTGCCCATGTTCGTCATCTGGCCCATTTCGTTCACGCTCCTCATGGTGCTCTCGCTCGTGGTCGCCTACGGCCTCCACGTGCTCGTAGAGAAGCCCACCCTCCGCATGCGCGAGCGCGTCGCGCGCTGACTCGAGACGCGCGCGCGAGCACGGCTCAGGGGTCGAACGGAGAGCCGAATCCCGGCTCCGGCGCTGGCGTCTCGGGGAAGCCCTTTTGTGTCTCCGAGATCCAGAGCGCGTCGTCCGGGGGCGCGTCGAACACGAAGCGCACTTTGAGCGGACCTTCCGGCCCCACCTCGAGCACCTCCGCCCGCATGCGCTGGCCCGAGAGCACGGCACCCGCCGCCACCTTCGCGTGCTCGGTGCGAAAGAGGTTTCCGTGGCCAATGGGAAATAACGTGGACTCCGGAGGCACCGTCAACGTGAGCGTGGTCGCGCTGTCGCGGTTCACCAGCACGTGCCCCGTGTGCGCCAAAATTCGTACTTTTCGAGGGGGCGCGCCCGATGGGGTGATCGCGAACGGCACGAAGAACGCGCTCCCGAAGCCGCGCACGACGATGAGCTCGGAGTCCGGGTTTTGGGCGAGGCGCTGCGCGAGCTTGTCTGCGTAATAGGCGAAGCGAATTCCGCCTTTTTGAATCGTGCGCGACGAGGTCCACGACGTGATCGGGGCGTGGACGAGGTGGAAGAACACGAGCCCGAGGGCGGCGAGGGCGGTGCGCTCTCCGCGCGGATAGGCGCCGGTCCCCGCTGCGGGCGTGGCGAACGCGTGCTCGAACACGATCGCCACCGTCGCCGCGATCCCCACCACCGCCGCTTCGAGGAGGCGCGGCGAAGGGACGACGGAGAGCACCGGCAGCAGCGAGACGAACGAACCGAGGAGCATCGCTTTGCCGAAACGTCGCGAGCGATCCGGGAGCGCGGCGAGCGACGCGTGGATCGGACCGAGGACGAACGCTCCGATCACGAGCGCCCCGATCACGAGCACCGCGAGGGGTGTCGTCGATCGGACGGCGTCACCGTCGAGGGAGAGCCATGCGTCGGAGATCAGCGTAAAGAGCCTTCGCGGAGCGTCGTGAAGGTAGGCGATGGGCTCGCGGGTAGGGTCCGAGTAAAATCCCGAGCCGCGCGTACCGTAGCCCAGCATTCGCCGCGCCGTGAGGTACCCGAGGACCGGGACGACGAACGGGAGGAGGCCCACGATCCGAGCGCGGATCGAGGCTTTTTCACGGTAGATCTCGAGGGCGAGCACGTAACCACCGAGGAGGAGCGCGTACTCCCCGGCGAGGAGCGCCAACGCGAAGAGCACCGCGGTAAAGAGCGCGCCTCTCCATGATGGCGCCGCGCGGAAGTCCTCGTACCGACCGAGGGCAGAGAGGCCGAACGCGAGCGAAACGAGCGCTTCGCGGTTCGCGAGCCACGCGAGGGGAAGCGCGTGGCAAGGCGCGAGCGCGAACACGGCGGTGCCGACGAGCGCGATCCGCGGGGAAAAAAAGCGCAAAAAGAGGGCCCGCACCGCCAGCACCGCCAGCGCCCACCACAAGAACGAGTGCGCGTGGAGGAGCACCGGGTTGCCGCCGAACGACCGGTGGTCGGCATAAAGGAGGAGGCTCGAAAGGGGCCTGAAGAACCGAATCTCGAGGCTCGGATCGGTCCACCACGGGAGGATCCCTCGGTCGAGGAGGGCCGCCCGATCGCCGTCGCTCACGAAGTCGTAGAAGTCGAACGGCCCGCGTGGGGCGGGGAAGACCCCGTTCGCCATCGCCCGATGCAGGTAATCGTCGAGGAGGAACGGCGCGCGAATCGCAGGCAAAAACACGAGCAATCCGAGCGCGAACAGCCCGACCAAGAACGCTCGCCCGGGCCCGCGATCGAGCGCGGCGCGGAGGCGGTGGGGTTGCTCGACGGGAGGCGACGGTGGACTTGACGCGTCTGGACGTTCGTTGGCTTGGTGCGACATCGCGTCTCGGAACCGAGAACCTATTTATTTGGGATTGTAAGGTTGTCGAGGGGCAGGTCGTCGAGTAATCCATTCGTACCGTGAAGTCCCCCTCCTCGAACCCGGTCCGCTCCTCCCGCTCCCTCCTCGGTCCGGTGACGGCCGTGGCCTCCGCGCTCGTCGCGGGCGCGCTCCTCTTCGCGTGTGCAGGTTCCGAGGTGCCGGTCGACGACACGACCACGCCGGACGCGGCCCCCGCGGAAGCCGCCGCGCCGAAGCCGTCGGCCACCACGCCCCCGCGCGATGCAGCGCCCCCGCAGGTCTGCACCTCCTCCTGCACGCAAGACAGCGACTGCCAGAGCACCTGCCCTGCTTCTTCGGGGGTCGCCTGCTGCGACGTCCCCGCGAAGACCTGCTTCCGAAGCACCGGCGCGACCTGCCCCGTGCCGCAGGCTCCGTTCGACGCGGCGACGCCCCCCGGCCCGTACTGAGCCCGTACTGAGCGTACCGAACAAGCCTCACCCCCGTCGCGGGTCGATTCGCGACCTCGTTCCATCGACGGCGAACAAAGCCCCGCAGACTTCACGTCGCGGGGCTTTGCTTTTCGAATCGGGGCGAGCGGGCCGAGCGCGCCGACAGCGCCTGTCAGGCGGAGGGCAGATCGTACTCGTACTTGGGAATCGTGTGCGCTTCCGCAGCAGCGATCGCGAGCCAACTCGCGTGGGCGGGCATCGCCTCGATCGTCTGCTTGTAGCGCTCCGTCACCGGTGAGACCGGGATCGCATACGTACGAAAACGCGACAGGACCGGAACGAAGTACGCGTCAACGAAGCCGAACGAGCTGCCCCCGAGGAACGGACCGCCAGAGGCCTCGAGCAAGGTCGCAAAGATCTCCTCGACGCGAGCACAGTCGGCCAACACCTTCGCGGCGTCGACGTCGACGCCTTCGCTCGCGACGAGGGCGCGCCAAGCGTCCTTCGCGTAGCGCCTCCGCGCGTTGCAGGTGAGCACCCGGCGCATGTCCGCGAAGCTCGAGTGCATCTCGGCGCATGCAGAGTACACGAGCCGTCGCGTGCGCGGATCCGAGGGGAAAACACCGGCCTCCGGGAAGAGCTCGGCGAGCGTGAGGCCGATCGCGAAGCTGTCCCACACGACCGAGCCGTCCGGGAGCTCGAGGCTCGGCACGCGCTTCGACGGCGACACGCCCGCGACCTTCTCACCGAACGATGCCTCTTCCATGTAAAGTACACTCACTTCACAGGGGATCCCCTTCGCGTGGACGAAGAACCACGGGCGAATGGACCACGACGAGTAGTTCAGGTTGCCGACATGGAGGCGCATGTTCGTCATTCTCCCTTGAACACCGGCGGCCGGCGCTCCACGAACGCGGCGAGCGCCTCGGCCAGATCGCTCGAAGCGAGGAACGCGGCGTTCCACACCGCGACGAACTTCTCCCGATCGCGCACGTGGGAGCGCTCTCCGAAATCCAAGACCTCTTTGATGCCTGCGACGACGAGGGGCGGGTTCTCCGCGATCTGTTTCGCCATCGCGCGCGCGGCCTCGAGGAGGGCGGGCTTGTCGGAGTAGACCTCGTTCACGAGGTTGACGCGGAGGGCACGCTGGGCGTCGATGTCTTTCCCGGTGTACGCGAGCTCGCGCGTGATCCCCTGCCCGACGATGCGCGGGAGGCGCTGGAGGCTGCCGAGATCGGCCACCATCGCGACCCGCACCTCGCGCACGCTGATGTTCGCGTCCGCGCTCGCGAGGCGTACGTCGCAGGCGGTCGCGATGTCGATCCCTCCGCCGAGGCACTGACCATGAAGGCACGCGATGACCGGCTTCCGGCAGGCCTCGATCGCGTCCGCCGAGCGCTGAAGATCGAGGATCAAATCGAGGAGGGCGGTGCGCTGCTTCGCGAGGTTCGGCGGGCCGAGGTGCGGCATGAGGATCGGCATCATCGCCTTGAGATCGAGGCCGAAGGTAAAGTGCTGCCCTTCGCCGTAGAGCACGATCGCGCGGACCGAGTCGTCCTTCGAGAGGCGCGCGAACACCTCCGGGCACTCGGCCCAGAACTCGGGCCCCAGCGCGTTGCCCTTGCCGGGCCCCTTCATCACCACCTCGGCGACGAAGCCGTCGCGACGAACCTCGAGCGCTTTTCCGCTGTCTTCCATGGTGCTCCTACTTCCTCCCGAGCTCGGCGACCTTCGCCCGCGCCTCGACCACGTTGTCCTCGATGGAGCAGTAGGTCCAACCGCCGTAGCGGCCAATCGTGTGCACGCCGTGGGCGGCGAGGAGGCCTCGGATCCGCGCCACCTCCGCGTTCGAATCCCGTGTAATATGCACATAGGCCGGGTCCATCACCACGTGGTGGTGCGCGACGAGCTCGTGCCCACGAATCACCCCTTCTCGCTCCAAATCGGCGAGCACACGCGGCAACACCGACTCCGGATTCGGCACCTCCGCGTCGCGGGGATAGCCAATCTCGACGTAGAGGCTCATCCGATCGGTGCCGAAGATGTTGTCGTAGAACCCGATGCGATAAAAGCTGGTCTCGCGCGACGGGTAGTACATCCAGTGCACGTCGTCGGGTCCTTTCTTGTCGAACCCGAGGTTGAAGACGAGCACCTTGTTCCACGAGTACACGGCCGGGTCGTGCGCCACTCCGGCGAGGGCGACGAGGCGGTTCAGCGGAATCGACGACACGAGCTCACCGAACCGAATCGAGCGCAGATTCGTGCGCGCCGTGCGCGTCGGCAAATCGACCGAAACGAGGCGCTCTCCGAGCGAAATCCGGGAAGGGTCCACGTCGCTCGCGATCGCGTTCACGTATTCGATCGCGCCGCCTTCGGGGTAGGTGAAGCTGGCGTTGTAAGAGGCATTGTCGGAGTGCCGCATATTGGCCACGATCTCGGTGAGATCGGCGTGCGGGAAGAACCTCCCCATCGCGTCCACGTCGAGGGTGGACAAGTCGCAGGCGTAGAGCTTCTCGTTGTAGGGGACGAGGAATTTCTCCGCGATCGAGCGGCCGAACTTGGCATAGAGCATCGCCTTGAAGCTGCCGGGGGCGACCTCCGGGGCGAGGTGGGCGAACCTACCGAGCTGCTCCTTGGGCGTACGCGCGAAGTAGAGGTCGACGAGGCAGTCGACGAGCTCTTCTTTGGGGAGTTGGTGAATGTTCTTTTGAAATGGAAAATCGATCCGCCCGCCCGCGTACGAGATGTAACTCCGCTAAAAAAAA
>JAAFHV010000247.1 GCA_013297655.1 Myxococcales bacterium
ACGAAGAGGGATCGTCGAAGTGGCCGAGGAGACCGGGCACCGCCGCCATCGCGAGCTCCGCGCCTGGGCCCCACGCGCGCGCGCGGATCATGTCGTCCGAGTGCCGCACGAGGTGAATCGTGACCGGTCCTCGCGCCGTCTCGTACGCCTTACCGACGCCGCGCCCGTCGGTGAATCCGGTGGGATCTTGGGGCCCGAAGTGGAGCAATCGTGCCGACCGCGAGAGGCTCACCCCCTGCGACGGAACGAGCTCCTCGCGATCTGCGATCAGAGCGGATCCTTGGCCCGTAGCACCACCGCGGACGCGTTCCCGTAGAACCCGAGCGACGTCACGAGCACGGTGCCCACGCTGTCCGGCGCTTTGCCCGAGACCATCACCGAGGGGGGCGCGCCTTCGATCCACGCGAGGGCGGAGGCCATCGCGAAGGCGCCGCTCGCGCCGAGGGTCTCCCCGAGGGCGAGCTTGGGGGCGGCGATCGGGACGCTCTCGCCGAACACGCGGTCGAGCGCGACCCGCTCCGCGTCGTCGGCGCGATGGAGCCCGGAGAGGCTGGAGGCGACCACGTCGACGTCGGCGGGATCGACCTTCGCGTCGGAGAGCGCGTTCAAGATCGCGCGCCCGAGCGCGTCGCCGGAGGGCCCGATGAGCGTGGAGCCATCTTCCGGAGATTCGAACGAGGTCCCGTAACCGATGATTTCTGCAATGATTTTCGCCCCTCGCGCGCGGGCGATTTTCTCGCGCTCCATGACGAGGAACGCGGCGCCCTCGGAGAGCGAGAGCCGCCCCACGAGGCGCACGTGATCGGGATGATCGAGCGTGCCGAGGAGCGAGAACGCGAGGAAGAGCGCCTCGTGCATCGCCTCGGCGCCGCCCACGAGCATGGCGTCGGCGCGGTTCTGGGAGAGGTGGATGTCGGCGCACGCGACCGCGTCGAGCGCGCCGCAGTTGCCATCCGAGACGGCGACGTTGAGGGCGCGTAGGCCTTCCCAGATGCTCACGTACCCGCTCGCGGAGTTCGCGACCGTGTTCGGGAAAACCGCGGGGTTGATGTAGCGAGGATCTTCGAGCTTCGCGACCCGGTTAAGCTCCGTGATCGCCTCGAGGCTGCCGTAGGCGTTGGAGCACACGATGCCGACCCGCTCCTCCGAGAGCGCGACGAACTTGTTGTCCTTCTTCAGGCCCGCGTCGGCGAGGGCGAGGCGCGCGGCGACGACGGCGAGCTTGGTGAGCCGGTCGAGGGTGCGGAGCCCCTTGTCGCCGAGGTACCTCTGCGGCTCGAAATTGGGGACCTCGAACGCGCGCGCGTTCGGGTACTTCGTGAGATCGATCGTGGTGAGCTTGCGCCCCTCCTCCGGCTCGAGCCGACGCGGCGAACGGAGCGATTCGACGAACGCTTCGCGACCGATGCCGAGGGTGGACGTGAGACCGTAGCCGGTGACGGCGCGGGGGAGCATCAGAGGGCCTCCGTGGCCGGGGGCGGGGGAAGCACGCCGGGCCGCGCGAAGCACGCGACCGCGTTGTACCCGCCGAACGCGAGCGAGTTGTTGAGCACGATGTCGGCTTTTCCTTTGCGCGCCACGTTCGCGACCACGTCGAGATCGCACTCCGGATCCGGCGTCTCGTAGCCGACGGTGGGCGGGTAAATCCCGGTCTCGAGGGTGAACACGCAGCCGACCGCTTCGATCGCGCTCGCGGCGCCCATGCAGTGCCCGATGAGGCTCTTCATGCTGCTGATCGGGACGCGCCGCTCGCCGAACACGTCGTGCATGACCTTCGACTCGGCCGCGTCGTTCGCCTTCGTGCCGGTGCCGTGCGCGTTCACGAAGTCGACGTCGGCCGACGTGATCCCAGAGCGCTCGATCGCCTGCCGCATCGCCCCGATGCTCCCCACCGCCTCGGGGTGTGGACGCGTGATGTGGTACCCGTCGCACGAGAGGCCGTAGCCGCCAACCTCCGCGAACACGGTCGCGCCGCGCATGACGGCGTGGGCCTCGCTCTCGAGCACCAGCACCGCCGCGCCCTCGCCGACGATGAGGCCTTGGCGGTTCAAGTCGAACGGCTGGCATCGCTGGTTCGCCATCGCCGCGAGGCGCGCGAAGCCCGAAAATTGAAGCTCCTGGAGGATCTCGGTCGCTCCCGCGAGCACCACGTCGGCGCGGCCCTGACGGATGAGATCGGCGCCGTACCCGATCGCGTAGTTTCCGGCGGCGCAGGCGGCGGGGAGCGCGATGACGGTGCCCTCGGTGCCGAACGCACGCGCGAGGTGGATGGGGAGGAGGGTGGAGCCGTACTTCGGCAAGTGCGCGCGCCGGACCGCGGAGAGGCCGCGCGCGATCCAGGTGCGGTCGATGTCGCCGAGCACGTCGGCCTCGCCCATCGTGGTGCCGACGACGACCGAGGTGCGCGGGCCGCCGAGGTGGCTCGGGCGAATGCGGGCGTCCTCCACTGCCATGCGCGCGGCGGCGAGGGCCATCGCGGAGCAGCGGCCCATACGACGTGCCTCGGCGGCGGTGAGGTGATCGCGGGCGTGGAAGGCTTTCACCTCGCCGCCGTAGTCACGGCCGATGCGGCTCGTGTCGAAGGATTCGACCTTCGAGACGCCGCTCTTGCCGACCTCGAGCGCCTCGAAGAACGCTTTGCGACCGAGGCCGATCGAGCTCACCACGCCGAGGCCGGTGACGAAGACACGTGCAGGATTCACACGGCGCCTCTTAGCATCGCTCGTGCGGCGAGGGCACAGCGGTGAGTGAGGTCAGCGGCAAGAGCCGCAGTAGATGGTCCCGCCGCAGCCGTTCGGCCGGTTCCCGCACGCGCCCGCGCAGGTCGCGGCGGTCTTCGGTTTGCAGCCGCAGATGCCTTCGGTCCCGCCGCCGCCGCACGTCTGCCCCGTACCGGTGCACGTCGTGGTGGTGCCGCAATCGACGACCCCGCCGCAGCCGTCCTTGATCATGCCGCACGGGCGCTTCTTGTCGATTTCCTTGCAGATGTCGATCTGCGCGCGCGGAGTGCAAGGTACCGGAACACAAGCGTTTTGTGGCCCGCAGTAGAGCGTAGCTCCCGCCTCGCTCGCGCCCGCGTCGCCTGCGTCCGAAGCGCCGGCGTCGCTGGTGGGACAGGTGCCACAAAAGAGAACGTTGCCGGTGCACCCGTCCGTGATTTGCCCGCACGTGGCGCCGGCGCTCTTGCACGTTCGAGGGCTGCAAACGCAGCGGTTGTCGACACATTGCGTGGGCGCGGCGGGGTCGCTCGTCGGGCCGCCGCACCGTCCACAATCGAGTGCGCCGCCGCAGCCGTCCGCCACCGTTCCGCACGCGTCGTCCGCGCAGGCACGCGCGACGCAGCCCTGCGGTGGAGCCTCGCCTGCGTCGGGGCCGACGGTGGCGTAGGTCGAGCTGCACCCGTCGCTCGCCGCGCCCGCGAAGAGGAGCGCCGACGCCGCGAGCGCGCTGGTGACCGCCGCCGTCCTGGGCCGGGAACGCATCGCCAAAGCGTAGCGCGGTTGGAGGGCACCCGCATCGCGCTCGCTGCGTGCTCCCTGCGCCGCGTATTTTGCTACGCATTGGTGCGTCTTTTACGCAGGAAAAAGCGACTTTCGACGCCTTGCGCCTGGCCCCGACGCAAAGTAATGCCCTGTCGCTGCATGAAGGATCCCCGCCTCGTTCCGCCCACCTTGGTCGACGCCGTGAACGAGCTCGCTCGGTCGAGCTCCCTCGGGTTCACCTTCGCCCGCGCGGACGGCACCGAGCGCCACATGCCGTTCTCGGAGATTCGCGAGGAGGCGCGCCGCCGCGGCGCTCATTTCGCCTCTCGTGGGCTCGTGAAGGGCGACCGTCTCGCGATCGTGGTCCCTGATCCGGACGAGTTCGTGCTCTCGTTCCTGGGGGCGATTTTTGCGGGGGTCGTGCCGGTGCCGATGGTGCCGCAGCTCTCCTTCAAGAACGTCGAGACCTACCACGACACCGTCGCCCACATCGCGGAGGCCTCGGGCGCGAAGATGCTCCTCACGACGGAGGCGACGCGGCCCTACGTGGAGCCGGCGACGAGCCGAATCGAAGGCCTCGCGAAGTCCCCCGGCGGCGGCATCATGACGGTCGCGGATTTGTCCGCGCCGATCAGCGGCGAGCCGAACGTGAGCATCGGCGGCGACGACCTCTGTTTCCTCCAGTTCACCTCCGGCTCGACTTCGAAGCCGAAGGGCGTCGTCGTCACGCACGGGAACCTCGCCTGGAACTCGCAGAGCTTCATGGTGCACGGCCTCGAGAAGGACTCTTCTTTCGACAAGGGCGTGAGCTGGCTCCCGCTCTTCCACGACATGGGGCTCATCGGGTTCGTCATCGGGCCGCTCTTCACGAACATCCCGGTCGTGTTCTTGCCCACCGCGAGCTTCGTCCGCAACCCGCGCATCTGGCTCGACACGATCCACAAGCACCGCGGCACCATCACGTACGCGCCGAATTTCGCCTACCAGCTCGTCTCGAAGCGCCTCAAAGAGAAGGACGTCGAGTCGTGGGACCTCTCGTGCATGCGCCGCACCGGCTGCGGCGCGGAGCCGATCCAGGCGCGCACCCTCCGCGAGTTCGCAGACAAGCTCCGCCCCGCGAAGTTCGATCCGGCGAGCTTCATCCCTTCGTACGGCATGGCCGAAGCCACCCTCGCGATCACCTTCACGCCGCTCGGAAAGGGCATCCGCTCCGATCGCATCGACCCGAAGGATCGTGAGGACGCGAAGGCCACGCCCTCCGACGCCCCCGAGGCGCACGAGCTCGTGAACTGCGGTCGACCCTTCCCCGATCACGAGGTCGCGATCGTCGACGAGGAGGGAAATCGCCTGCCCGATCGCAAGGTCGGCGAGATTGTCACTCGCGGCCCGAGCGTGTGCCAGGGTTACTACCAAGAGCCCGAGCTCACCGCCGCCGCGTTCAAGGACGGGTGGCTCCACACCGGCGACCTCGGCTACACGGTCGACGGCGAGGTGTTCGTCTGCGGTCGCTTGAAGGACCTCATCATCGTGCGCGGGCGCAACTTCTACCCGAACGATCTCGAGTGGGTGGTGAGCGAGCTGCCCGGCGTTCGCCGTGGCAACGTGGTCGCGTTCAGTGTGGACGGCGACGGCGGCGAAGAGCTCGTGATCTGCGCGGAGGCGTTCCAGAGCGAGGCGCTAGGCCTGACCGACGCGATTACGCAAGCGATCCTTGGTCATTTCTCGCTCAACGTGTACAAGGTCGTCGTCGTGCCGCAGGGCACTTTGCCCCGAACCTCGAGCGGCAAAGCCCAGCGTCGCAAGACACGACAGATGTTCCTCGCCGGGCAGCTTGCCCAGGCACAGCGTGTGCAGGGGGCTGTCGAAGAGCCTTCTCCCACTGCCTGAACCGACCCTCGACCTATTTCGACAGAAGGACACGAAAGAGAATGGCGACGATGAACCGCACCGAGCTTCTGGCGCTCTTCGAGGCCACCGCGACCGAGGTCGTGGAGAAGCCGTTCAAGAACATCTCGGAAGGCACCGTCATCAGCGAGCTCGGGATCGACTCGCTCGGCATGCTCGAGATCGTGGGCGCGATGGAGCGCAAGCTGAAGATTCAAATCCCGGACGAGTCGCTCGCCGGTCTGCAAACGGTGAAAGACCTTCTCGAAGCGGTCGAGAAGCGCATCACTGCTTCCGCCTGATTTTGCTTCCCGAACGACGAGAGGAACGTGTCCATGTCGCTTGAAAACTTGAAAGAAGAGCTTCGCGCCCTCATTTGCGAAATCGCGGAGATCGACACCCTCCCCGACGACACGCACTTCAAGGACCTCGGCATCGACTCGATGATGGGCGTGGAAATCGTGGCTGCGATCGAGCGCCAATACCACGTGAAGATCGAGGACGCGGAGCTCAAGGAAATCTCGACGCTCAACAAGTCCTACGATCTCGTGGTCTCGAAGCTCGAGACGCGGGACACCGTCGTGGTCGCGCAGTCGGCGGAGTGATGACCGCGTGACGGCGGACGGCGCCGAAGGGCCGCGCTTCCGAGCGAAGCGTGGTCTTTACACCCACCGCGTACGCTACGCGGACACCGACAAGGCCGCCGTGGTGCACCACGCGGCCTATTTGTCGTTCTTGGAGGCGGGTCGGATCGAGCTCTTCCGCGAGAACGGCTTCGACTACGCCGCGTTCGAGCTCGCGACGGGCACCGGGATGCCGGTCGTCGACTACACGATCAAGTACCGGTCGCCGGCGCGCTTCGACGATCTGCTCGAGGTCGACACCGTGATCGACGAGCCCGCGCGCTTCACCGTGTGGATCGCGGGTACGGTGCGGCGCGGGGACACCGTGCTCGTCACGTCGCGGGTGCGCCTCGCGTGCGTCGACATGCGGACCGAGAAGCCGCTCCGCATGCCGCGCGCGCTCTACGACGCGTGTCTGCTCCCTGGCTACGACGTTTGACGCGCACCCACCCGGCCAACGATCGCGCGCGTGCCGTACGCATCGAGCTGCGTAGCGTGCGCACGTCGCGGGGAGAGGACCTCAGACGGGGACGAGGGTCATCGGGCCGATGAAGTCGACCTTGCCGAGCGGGACGCCCGCGTGGCGCAAGATCGCGTACGTCATCGTGATGTGAAAAAAGAAGTTCGGCATCGCGAGCTCTGCCACGTACGCGCGCGCGGGCGAGCCCATCCCGGGAATGAACGGGAGCGGGATCGTGCGGTCGAGCGCGCCCTCCAGATCGTTCGCCGTGATGGTGCTCACGTACGCGGCGCAGGTCGTGATGCGCGCGCGCGCCTCGGCCCAGGTGGTCTCCGTGTCCGGGTGCACGGGCGGCTCTTTGCCTGCGAGGCGCGCGGCGGGCGACTTCGCGGCGTCGCACATGGACTGGATCTGGCGAAGGAGAGCGTACTGATCCGGCGCGAGGCGGAGGGTGAGCAGCACCGCCGGATCGTAGTTGCGCTCTTTGGCGTGGGCCTCGGCCTTGTCGAGCCAGCGATCGACGTTGCCGAGGGTGCGGAGGAAGGTCTGGATGGTCGAGTCGAAGAGGTTCATCGGGGCTCCTCGCGCGAACGTACCCGTGCCCTCGGCGCGAAGAAAGATCGGCCGTGAACGCGACAGGAACGTCATGAGAGGCTCGACCCATTCGCCGTCGTCGCGCTCCACGCATGGTGGCGCGCCTGTCAGGAGGGACGACGGTGGACCCGCATCGGAACCGGGGTCTTCGTGTCTTCCGGCCACGCGTGCTTCGGGTAGCGGCGGCCGAGCTCTTTCCGGAGCGGCGGGTAGTGCGTGCGGAAGAAGCTCGGGAGATCACTTGTAACCTGCACGCATCGCTTGTTCGGCGCGAGGAGGTGGAGGGTCACGGGCTCGCCGGCGATCGAGGGCGACGCGTCGAGGCCGAAAAAATCTTGGAGATACGACTCGATCCACGGGGGCTTGTCGGCCTCGTAGGTGACCTTCGCGCGTCTGCCGCTCGGCAGCGCGATCGACTCCGGGCAGAGGGACGCGAGCTTCTCTCCGCCCTTGATCGCGCCGAAGATCCAGTCGACGAGGCCGGCGTCTTCGACCTCGCGGAGGCTGCGTTTCCCGTCGCACGCCGACTCGACGATCGTGCGGAGCTCGGCGTCGTCGGGGACCCGAACGGGGAAGCCTTTGCTCGCGGCGTGGCGCGCGCGCGCGAAGAGGGCGTCGAGCGCGCCCTCGGGACCGAACCGCGCGAGCCCGCGCTCCATCACGACGTCGACGAGCTTCTTCGTGACGTCTTCGCCGCTCGGGCGCACGTCGATCGTCTCGTCGAAGGGGATCCCGTCGTAGAGCATCCGCGTCTTCGCCTCGACGCGGCCGAGGCCTCCGTTCCACGAGAGCTCGCGCTCCTCGGTGACCTCGTCGACGAACACGTCGAGCACGTGCGACGGCTCGACCGCGCACGCGAGGCGCACGAGCACGCCGCGGCTATCGTCCGCGTCGAGGGCGAGCATGAACGGAGCGTCGCGCACCACGCTCTCCTCCGAGAGCGTCCCGATGAGCCCGCCGCCGATCGCGAGCCTGCGTGCGCCCGCTTTTTGGCGCTTCGCGAAGCGATCCGGGAAGGCGAGGAAGAGCGCGCGGGCGAGGGCGTCGTCCGCCGCGGCGGGCGATTCGGGCATCGGGGCACGGGGGCGGCACCTTCGGCGAAGCTCGCGCCGCGTTTGTTCGACGGTCGTGACCGCGCGAGGGTCGAGGCGCATCGCGCGCATCGCCTGGGTCTTCTGGCCGCTGCCTTCCACCTCACGGAGCTTGTCGAGGAGGAGACCCACGTCCGAGCTCTGCGTCGGCTCGTCGGACACGTTCGTCCCGAAGGGGCCACGCCCCGCGCGCACGTCGCGCTCGGAGAGCAGCGCCGCGGCGCCACACGCGTCATCTACGATGCCCAGATCTTCGCCCGCGACGCAGAGCCGCGCGAGGCGAGGGGAGAGCGGGAGCTTCGCCATGCGCCGCCCGAGATCGGTCGCCGCGAAGCTCGCGTCGAGCGCGCCGAGGCGCACGAGCAGCTTCTTCGCGCCGGTGAGCGCCGCCTCTTTCGGGGGGTCGAGGAAGCGCAGATCGCCGATCGCGGAGACAGCGAGAGAGAGCGCCGTCTCCGAAAAGTCGGTTCGCTGTATCTCCGGGAGATCGCTCTCGTTTCTGGCGTCGAAATCGGCGCGAGTGAAGAGGCGGATGCAGCGTCCGTCGCGCACGCGGCCGGCGCGGCCCTCGCGTTGCTTCGCGGACGCGCGGCTCACCTTCACCGTGTCGAGGGAGCCGAGCCCCGTGAACGGTGAGTGGGTCATCGCGCGCGCGAGCCCGGAGTCGATGACAGTGACGACACCCGGCACCGTGATGCTCGACTCGGCGACGTTGGTCGAGAGCACCACCTTGCGGCGCGGCCCCGGCGAGATCGCGCGGTTCTGCTCGTCGAGGGAGAGATCGCCGTGGAGCGCGACGAGATCGGCGCCGTGCTCCGCCGCGATGCGGGCGGTGGCCTCCGCCGCGCGACGGATCTCGCGCGCGCCGGGGAGGAAGACGAGGGTGTCCCCGTCGCTCGACGTGGTGAGCGCCTTTCGCACGGCCGAAGCGATCCGGAGCTCGAGCGCGCGATCGTCGCCGGGGGCTTCGTACTCGGTCTCGACGGGGTACGCGCGGCCCTCCGAGCGAATGCGCTCGGCGCCGAGGTAGGTCGCGACCGGCTCCGCGTCGAGGGTCGCGCTCATCACGATGATCCGCAAATCGGGGCGAACCGTGCGCATCGTGCGCTCGAGGAGGGCGAGCGCGAGGTCGCCTTGGAGGTGCCGCTCGTGGAACTCGTCGAGCACGACGACCGATACGCCGGGGAGCTTCGGATCGTCGAACAGGCGGCGGGTGAGCACGCCCTCGGTCACGAAACGAATGCGGGTCCGCGCGCTCTTCCGCTCCTCGAAGCGCACCGAGTACCCGACCGTCTCGCCGACGGCCTCGCCGAGCTCTTCCGCGACACGTTGCGCGGCGAGCCTCGCCGCGAGGCGACGTGGCTCGAGGATCACGATCTCGCCCTCGAGCCCCGCGTCGAGCAGCGCGCGTGGCACGCGGGTGGTTTTGCCTGCCCCCGGCGGCGCCTCGAGCACGAGCCGACCGCGGTCACGCACGGCGGCGACGATGGCGGGGAGCTCGGGATCGATGGGCAGCGCGCGCACGTCTTTCGTGCTGCTATACCACGCGAAATCCCTCATGCCTGCGCGCGAACCACTCCCGCTCTCTTCGCTCACGACGCTGCGCCTCGGGGGGCCGCCGCGCCGCTATTTCGAGGCCGAGAGCGATGGCGAAGTGGTCGAGATTTTTCGCGCGCTGCCGGCAGGGGAGCCGGTGCTCGTGCTCGGCGGCGGCTCGAACCTGGTCGTCGCCGACGAGGGCTTCGAGGGCACCGTCGTCCGGATCGCGACGCGCGGGATCACCTTCGAGGATCGCGACGAGGGCGCGAAGGTGCGCGTCCACGTCGCAGCGGGGGAGAGCTGGGACGCCCTCGTCGAGGCGTGCGTCGCGCGCGGCCTCGCCGGGCTCGAGTGCCTCTCCGGGATCCCCGGCCTCGTCGGCGCGACCCCGATCCAGAACGTGGGCGCGTACGGCGTCGAGGTCTCCGACGCGATCGTCCGAGTCGTCACCCTCGATCGACGCACCATGTGTAGAGTGCACGTTCCCGCCGCGGCGTGCGGGTTCGGCTATCGGACGAGCGTATTCCGCGGTGGGGATCGCCACGTCGTGCTCGCGGTCGTGTTCGAGCTTCGTCGCGCTGCGGCCACGCGGGTGCCTGCGTATGCCGAGCTTCGGCGCGCGCTCGGAGCGGACGACGAGACGGAGGTCGCGCTCGCCGAGGTGCGTCGCACCGTGATCGCGCTCCGGGCCGGGAAGGGGATGGTGCTCTCTCCCGCGGATCCTGACTCGGTGAGCGCGGGCTCTTTCTTTACGAACCCGCTCTTGGCCGCGGACGAGGTCGCGCCGTTTCTCGCGAAGGTGCGCGGCCACCTCGGCCCCGACGCGTCTCCTCCTCTCTTTCCCGATCCCGCGAGCGGCAAGACCAAAACGTCGGCGGCGTGGCTCATCGAGCGCGCGGGGTTCGCAAGAGGCTTCGGTGAAGGGCGGGTCGGCCTCTCCACGAAGCACACCCTCGCGCTCGTGAATCGAGGCGGCGGGTCGACCCGCGAGCTTTGCACAGTGGCGCGCGCGGTGCGTGACGGCGTGCAGCGGGTGTTCGGGGTGGTCCTCGAGCCAGAGCCTATTTTTATAGGGTTTCCGCGCGTCACCGGCGCCTCTGTCCTCGACGCTTGAGGCGCCATCCTCGCTGGGATTTTGTGGAACCCACGCGCGCTCCTGTTAGCCTCGCGGACGACCATGGATTCTCCGTCGGGGGTGCTGAGGGGTCTCTTCATGGCGTCGGTTCTGATCGCCGCGTGCGTCGCCGCATGTGGCCCGAAGAACGAGACGCCCAAAGGGCCCGTCGCGCCCCACGCGTCGGCATCGACATCGGCCTCGGCCAACGTCGCCGGTGGCCCACGCAGTCCGGGGCCGATGGGCGGTGTCAAGCCGACGCAGATGGGCGCGCGCCTCGCCGAGGTGGGGCTCGACGTTCGCCACTTGCCGCCCCTCGAGCGGCTCACCCCCGAGCAGCGCCGCAAGGTGATGGGCACGTTCTCCGACTCGCTCGGCATCCCCTGCACCGGGTGCCACAACGAGGGCGACTTCCGCGCCGACACGCGCCGCAAGCGGGTCGCGAAGCGCATGTACAACGAGATCGCGCGCCTCCTCGTGCTCGAGGACGGCGAGGCCGTGTACTGCGACGGGTGCCACCAGGGTAAGGAATTTTCCCTCGATCGTCGCGACAAGGCCAAGCTCGCCGACTACATGACGGACCAGTTCGTCGACAAGCTGCGCCGCAGCGACGGGCAAGAGCACGACTGCACCACGTGCCACGGCGACCCCCCCGAGTTCTCCTTCATCGCGCAGTGGAAGGAGTCCCCCGCGCCGAACTTGGTGCTCGCGAGCGAAAAGCAGGTCGCGCTCGAGAAGGCGCGGATGGAGTCGCTCGCGGCGTCCACTCCGGTCGCGGCTCGGGCGGCCGGCCAAGACGCGGGCGTCAACGTCGCGCGCACGTTCCCTCCGGCGAAGAAGCCCCCGAAGCCGTACCGCGTGTGCGGCGAGAAGGACAACCTCTGTCCGATGCAGGTGTGGATGCGAAAGAACGTCGCCCCTGCCGTCACCGCGAACGACACCCAGGCCCTCGCGAAGGCGATGGACAAGCTCGCGACCCTCTCGCCCGATCCGAGCTGGGATTGGGCCGATATCGCGCGCAAATCGGCTGAAGCAGCGCGTCGGGGCGACATGGACGAAGCCCGCAAGGCGTGCCGCGCTTGCCACTCCACGCTGAAGCCGCAGTGGCGGCAGAAGTTCCGCCTCCGGCCCATACGGTGAAGATCATGAGCTCTGTTTTTTCGTCGAAGCACCGCGTCGTCGCGGCCCTGTTCACGATCGTGGGGCTCGGCGCCGTCGCCGCCTGCGCCGCGGCCCCGGTGTGCCCTCCTCCTCCTCCGCCCGCGCCTTGCGATCGTGACCTCCAGCCGCTCGCGTCCGCCCCGAAGCCCATGATCGACGATCCGCTCCACCCGAAGGATGCGGAAGCTCCGCCCGCGGTCGCTCTTGCGGACGCCGGGCCTCCCGCGGACGCGAGCGTCGCTCCAGCAGCGTCGACGGGAAAAGACGGCGGCGCGGCCGTGGCCGTGAAAGTCACGCCGAAACCCGCTGGAAACGGCGATTCGTCGAGCTGCGGGACGAAAGAAAACTTGTGCCCGCTCCAGAAGCTCATGCGCGGGGAGGTGGCCGGCGCGGGAACGGGACCGGGCCTCGCGGCTGCGTTCGCGCACGTGGCGAACCTGTCGCCGAACGGCGGCTGGCAGTGGCGCGCGATGTCGCAAAAGGGAGCCGAGCTCGCGAAGAGCGGCGACACCGCCGGGGCGAAGGCGCAGTGCAAGGCCTGCCACGACGCCTACAAGGAGCAGTACAAGTCGACCTACCGCGCGAGGCCGGTCCACTGATCGGCGCGTAGTGAGGCAGACCAGTCAACGAGACCACGGAACGAGAAGGGTGCCACCGGCCGTCGCCCGTGGTGCCTACGAAGGTGCACGAGGGGAGCTCTGCGAGTGAACAGCACGTCTTTCACGGCCATTTTAGGCATCGTCTTCGTGGTCTTGGGGTTCGCTTCGGTGTTCCTCATGTTCCACCTGTGGGGCTACCCGTTCGACAAGGCGACGCGCACCAGCGCGGCACCGAAGTGGGCGATGTACCTCCATCGCGCGATCGGGTTCGCGTACGCAGCGGTGTACATCGTGATGATGACGAAGATGGTGCCGCGCCTTTTCACCTACCAGGTGGAGTTCCCCGCGCGCACGGTGGTGCACATCATCTTGGGCATCTCGATCGGGCTCATCTTGGTCCTCAAGATCTCGATCATCCGGTTCTTCCGTCACCTCGAGGAGTGGATGCCGTACCTCGGCGTCGCGCTCCTGTTCTGCACCGTGATCTTGCTCGGCCTCTCATTGCCGTTCGCCTTCAAAGACCGTCTCCTCGCGAAGAAGGCGATCGGCGGCGACGCGTTCTCGGCGGCGAACTTGGAGCGGGTGAAGAAGGTGCTGCCGACGGCGGAGCTCCCGAAAGAGGCGCCCCTCGACGAGCTCGCGACGGTGGAGACGTTGAAGCGCGGGCGGCAGGTGATGCTCACCCAGTGCGTCGAGTGCCACGACTTGAAGACGGTGCTCGGGCGTCCGCGTTCGCCGCAGGATTGGGTCCACACGGTGGAGCGCATGGGCGAGAAGCCGGCCCTCTCGAAGCCGCTCGACGAGCGCGACACGTGGGCTGTCTCGGCCTATCTCATCGCGATTTCCCCCGATTTGCAGGCCTCTGCCGCGAAGAAGCGTCAGCAAGAGGTCGAGGCGAAGAAGGTGAAGGACGCCGCGATGGCTGCGCTCGCCGGCGACGCCGATGGCGGTGCGCCCGCTCCGGCGGGGAACGCGAAGCCGCTCCTCGAGAAACACTGCACCCAGTGCCACGAGCTGTCCGAGCTCGACAAGAAGCCGCCGAAGTCGAAGAAGGAAGTCGACAACCTCATGGGCCGCATGGTCGACAACGGCCTCGAGGCCCCCGACGCCGACCTCAAGGCGATCTCGGCTTACCTCGTCGCGACGTACGCGAAGTAGGCGAAGTAGGTGAATCGTTGGCGAAGGCCGCGGCGATGTGCTGCGGCCTTCGTGTTTCGTGC
>JAAFHV010000248.1 GCA_013297655.1 Myxococcales bacterium
TCGGAGGCACCCTCGAGTCGGTCCTCGACGTGGGCGCGGGCACCGGCCTCATGCGCGACCACTTCAAGAAGCACCACCCCGACGTGCGCTACCGCAGCCTCGAGGTGAGCCCGTTCGCGGCGAAGGCTTATGGCCACGAGCTGGGAGACATCTCGACCTTCCGCGCCGAGGAGACGTTCGACCTCGTCATCTGCCAAGGGGTGCTCCAGTACCTCGACGACGCTCGCGCAGCGAAGGCGATCGAGCGGATCGGCGATCTGTCGCGCGGGTTCTTGTACCTCGAGGCGATCACGCAGAAAGACCTGCGCACGGTGTGCGATCCGGAGCGCACCGACACCGCCGTGTTCACGCGACCGGGCTCGTTTTATCGGCCGCTCTTGAAGCGTCACTTCCACTTCGTCGGCGCGGGTCTTTACTACTCGCGCGCTGGTGAGCTGCTCTTCTACGAGCTCGAGCGCGGTAGCTGACGATGGCCGATCGTTTCCTCGTCCCCACGGCCCACGGGCCGACGCTCTCGATGCGACGCACCTCGCCGAAGGTGCCGTCGCCCCACGCGCGACCGGTGGTGCTCGTCCCGGGCTATGGCATGAGCTCGTACGTGTTCGGGTTCCACCCTTCGGGGCCCTCGCTCGAGGCGTCGCTCGCGTCGCGTGGGCTCGAGGTGTGGAGCGTCGACTTGCGCGGCCAAGGGCAGAGCTCGTGGGGGCCTCGGCGCGACGTCTCGCTCGGCGATCTCGCGGTCGACGATTTGGGAGCGGCGATCGATCACGTGCTCGCAGAGTCGCGTTGCGAGGATCGCAGCGCGGTCGATCTCGTGGGATGCAGCCTCGGCGCCGCGCTCGCGTTCTCCCACGTGTCGCTCGTAAAGGACGCAAAGGTGAACAAAATCGTGAGCATGGGAGGGCTCGTCACCTGGCGGCGGGTGCACCCGATCGTGCGCGCCGCGTTCGTGTCACCGTGGCTCGCGGGCAAAGTGCGGATCGGTGGAACCCGCGTGATGGCGCGGCTCGTGTTGCCCGCCCTCGCGCGCCTCGCGCCGACGTTGCTCTCGATCTACATCAACCCGCGCTCGACCGATTTGTCGCAAGTGTCCGAGCTCGTGAAGACGGTAGAAGATCCGGTCCCGTCGCTGAACCGCGAGATCGCGGAGTGGGTGAACAGGCGCGAGCTCGTGGTCCGCGGCGTGAACGTATCGCGAAACCTGCGCTCGCTCTCGCACCCGGTGATGTGCGTCGTCGGCCGCCACGACGGCGTCGTTCCCGAAGAAACGTCGCGCGCGATCTACGACGAGGTCGGCTCCGCGCGGCGCGAGCTGCTCCTCGTCGGCACCGACGAGTGGCCGATAGGTCACGCCGATTTGTTCGTCGCCCACCACGCCGAAGAGCGCATCTTTTCCCCCGTCGCGTCGTTTTTGCTCGAGCGCGACGAGGCGTGAGAACGCGTCGTTAGCGGAGCACGACGAGCTTGAGGTAGCGCCCCTCGGGGAACGACGACAAGGTGGGGTGATCGGGCGGCGGGCCGTAGGTGTCCGTCACGCGGAGATCGCGCCTCCCGAGGGCGGCGTCGTCCAAGGTGCCGAGGAAGGCCTCGAGGCCGACGTGGCTCGAGCACGAGGCTGCACAAAAAATGCCCCCTGGCGCGAGGAGCGACGCCGCAGCGCCGTGGAGCGTTCGGTACGCCGCGAGCGCGCGAGGGACCGTCTTTTCGCTCGGCGCGAAGCTCGGAGGATCCGAGATGACGAGGTCGAAGCGGTTTCCTTTTTTCTTCGCCGTCTCGAGGAACGCGTACACGTCGGCGGCGACGAACGCGTGCCCGGTGAGGGGCACACCCGCGGCGCGGAAGCTCTCTTGTGCCGTCTTGTGGGCGAGGGGAGCGACGTCCACGCTCGTGGTCTTCGCGCCCGCGAGCGCGGCGTGGAGCGAGAAGCCACCCGCGTAAGAGAACAGGTTGAGGACCGAGACCGGACCGCCACGCGCGAGCAGGTGCCGCGCGAGCTCGCCGACCCGCGCGCGGTTGTCCCTCTGATCGAGGAAGGCGCCCGTTTTTTGCCCCTGCGCGAGATCGACCTCGAACGGCACGCCGTGCTCCGTCACCGCGATCCGAGCAGGGGGCTCCGGTCCGAAGATCACACGCGACTCTTTGGGACCGCCCTTCGTCGCCGCGCGCTTCACGAGGGTCGTGATGCCTTCGCCGCGCAACGCCTCGACGAGAACGTGCTCGTGGCGCTCGACGAGCACCGACGCCGCGTCGCCATCGGTGCGGAGGACAGCGACCCCGGCGTAACGATCGACGACGAGGCCCGGGACACGATCGCCCTCGCCGTTCAAGAGCCGATGCGCCGACGTCTTTCCGTCCGAGAAGAGCGAGCGGCGGAGGGCGAGCGCGGACTCGAGGCGGGTCGCGAGGAGCGTGTCGTCAATCGGCTCGTCGCCCCAGACTCGGACCGCGAGCGGGGAGCCCGCGTCGAAAATGCCAAACCCGAGCGCGGTGCCCGCCTCGTCGGCGAGCGCGACGCAGTCCCCGGTGCTCGCGGTGCCCTTCACGCGCACGATCGCTTCCCGAAATACCCAAGGATGACCGCGTCTTACGGGCTCGGAGGCGCGGCGGTGGATCGTCACGAGGGGAGACATGTCGCCACCGTAAAGCACCGAACTGCCCGTCTCGGGCGGCTTTTTCGCCGAGCGTCGAGCTCGCCGCCGGGGCTCGTGCTTTCAGCGCTCCGTTGCCCGCTCAGCGTCGGCCGGCTCGTTCGTTCTCGGCTCGGGCGGCTTTACGGCCGGCGAAAAATACTCAGGTCATGAAGCCAGCCGGCACGTCCCGTGCGGCGCCGTACGGGCCTCGGCGGCCCAGATTCGCCCGCGAGGGCGCACGAGGCGCGTCTCGTTCGTCGTCCCGCGTTGACGTGCGCGCCAAGGCGGGCGAAAAGATGGGGCTCCGCTGGGGAACGGAACGAAGGGCTCGAGGACGAATGAGCAAGAAAGGTCGAGCAAAGCGCGCCTCGGGGGCACCGACCTCCCGTCCTTCGGTGCGTTCGCTTCCGTCGTCTCCGGACGTCGCGCCTCCGTCGTCCAAGACGGAGAAATCCTCAGAGAAACCGGCGGCCAAGGGGCCGTCGTCGAAGCCCGCGAGCCTCGCCACGGAGGCGAAAGCGACGCTCCTCCCCGCGGTGGCCGATCCGGTTCCGCCGTCGGGCGACCTCGTCGCGAAGGTCGAGCCGACCGCAGAGGGCGAAACCGCAGGGGCCGCCTCCGGCACTCGCCCCTCCGAGTCCCCCACCGCCAAGCCGAGCGCAGCGCCCGTTGTCGACGCGTCCGACGCGAAGAAGGAGCCCTCGTCCGAAGCCGGCTCCGCGACGGGCGATTCGCCGAGCGCCGACACGACGAAGATTTCGCCCCGCTCGAAGTCCGACCCGCCGCCCGCTTCGAAGCCCGAGAACAGAAAATCCGATGCGCCCGCGTCGAAGTCCGAGAGCCTCGCGCCCGAGAAGGACGAGACAAAGGACGAGCGCACGAGCCGCACGTCGGAGCGCCCACGTCGATCGAGCTATCCACCCGGCGCCGAAGCCAAGGATCTCGACGACGAGCGCTTCTTCACCGAGGGCCTCCGTCGATCGTCCATGCCTCCTCCGATGGAGGACACCGAGGACGATCGCACCATCCGCCTCCGTGAGGATCCCACCGTGCTCGCGCGCCGTGAGCGCTCGGTAAAGATCGTCAAACGCGTGATGATCGGCGTGACGGCGCTGTTCCTCGTCGGGATCTTCGTGAAGCTCCGCGAGGCGCCGCCTCCCGCGCCGCCCGCGCCCGTGTTCGCGCACGCCACGCCCACCACGCCCACCGCAGCGTCCGTCGAGGCCCCCGCTCCAACACCCGCCACGTCCAATGCGTCGCCCGCCGCGTCCACGGCTGCGCCAACGGCAGCGGAAGACGCGTCTGCCGCCGACAGCGGCGCGGGAGTCGACTCGGGCGCCACCGCCAACGACGCGGGCGCCACAGACTCTGGCGCGCTCGCGATCGGCGCCGACGTGGACGCGAGCGTCGACGCGAAAGCGCTGAAAAAAGCCTGCCAACGCGCGCTCGACAGCGGGAAGCTCGCCGAGGCGATCGCGAAGGGCGAGGCGTCCGTCGCCGCCGATCCGACGGACGGCGAAGCGTGGCTCCTCCTCGGCGCGTCGTACGACCAGAAGGGCCGCGCCGCCGACGCAAAAGCCGCGTACCAGTCGTGTGTGCAAAAAGGAAAACGTGGTCCCGTCGGGGAGTGCGCCGCGCTCCTTCGCTGATCGTTCGCTGAGCTCGCTGGTCGTCTCGGCGCAGGCTGCCCGCGCTTTCGTGTGCGGTACTAGGCTTCGTGGCACCTGCGGTGCATCTCGGCTTGCCTCGCGGTGAAACTGGCCGGACGATGGGCCCGTGCGCACACGGAGCTACCTTTCCTCCACCGCCTTCGGGCTCACCCTATGGGGTGCGCTCTCGGCGGGCTGTCTCGGCATCGCGGGGCTCTCCGACTTTCGCGTCGACGACATGCTCGACGGGGCCTCGCCGCTCCCCGACGCGAGCACGAACGACGCGAGCGCCACCGAAGCGCCCGACGCCGCGCGGACCGACGCCTCCGACGGCAGCGCGCCCGCCGACGCTTCGGATGGCGGCGCGCAGATCGACGCCATGGTCGACGCCGCGGACGCCGCTCCGCCGCCGTCGCCAGGGCTGTCGTTCGTTCACGTCCCTGGCACCGGAGTGCTCGTCGGTGCGACCACGACGGTGACGCTCACCTCGCGCAACGAGACCGGCGATGCGGTCCCGCGGGTGGGCTCGGTCGTCACGTTCGCGACGAGCGGCGGCACGAGCGCGGTCACGTTCGGGCCGGTGTCGGATCTCGGCGACGGGCGTTACCGCGCGACCGTGACCGGGATGACGGCCGGCACCAAGGTCGACGTGTCCGCGACGCTCGATGGAGCCGCGCTCAAGACTCCGCCGGTGCCGCTTCGTGTCGTCGCCGCCAACGTGGCGGGGCTCACGTTCCACATGGACGCCGCGAACGCCGACGGCGCGGGCAACTTCGGTGGCGCGGGCTGCCCCGCGGCGGGCCGCGCGAGCGTGAAAGATTTGTCGACCGCCGCGTCGGTCGGCACCCTCGCCGGTTTCGCGACCCCGTGCGCTGTCGGCTCCGGCTGGGCCGGCGCGGGCACGCCCCAAGATCCGCACCGCCTCACGTTCGACGGGCAAGACGACCACGTCTCGTTCGGCGCCGTGAACGCGCTCGCGAAGTACACCGTGATCGCGTGGGTTCGAAAGACCGGCGCCGGCACTTTGGGCAACAGCGGCAATGGCGGGCTGCCCGCTGTTTTTCCAATCCTTTCCAAGGGTTCAGCGGAGGCGGAGAGCGGTCCGGTCGACATCAACTACTTCCTCGCGATCGACGAGTCGGCGCACTTCGCGAGCGACTACGAACAAGTGACGACGAGCAACAACACGCCGCTCACGGGCACGGCGGCGGTGCGTGACGACGAGTGGGCGATGGTCGCGACCACCCTCGACGCGACCGCGGCGGTGCGCGCGAATTGGGTCAACGGGGTGCAAGACGTTGCCCTCGCGCCGGTCGCGGCCCCGTCGCCGGCGACGATGTCACTCTTCGTCATCGGCGGCTCGAACCGCACGAGCGGCGTCGCGCAGGGCCGCTTCAAGGGCGACGTCGCGGTGGTGCTCACCTACGACCGCGCGCTCGCGTCGGCGGAGCTCGTCGCCGCGTGCCACGCGTACTCGACGCGCTTCGGGTTCATGACATGTCCGCCGTGAGGTTCTCATGAAGCGTGCTCTCGCTACGATCGTGCTCACCATGCTCCCGCTTTCGGTCGTGTCGATGCCCGCGTTCGCGCGCGCCGACGAGCCGAGCGCGATCGACGCGGAGAACGCGCTCCAGGCCTACAAAGATGGCAAGACGCTCCGCGAAAAGGGCGATCTCGCGGGGTCGCTCGAGAAGTTTCGCGCCGCGCACGCCCTCGTGGAGACCCCGATCACCGCGCTCGAGCTCGGCCGTGCGTACGCGCTGACGAGTCGCCTCATCGAGGCGCGCGAGGTTTGGCTCGCGGTCGCGCGGATGCCGATGCGAAAGAACGAGTCGGTTCGCGCCTCCGAGGCGCGCGCGGAGTGCGAGCGTCTCGCGATCGACGCGCGGCCGAAGCTCGCCTCGATCGTCGTTCGTGTGTCCCCCGCCGACGCCGACGCGAAGGTGCGCGTCGACGGTGACGTGGTCCCGGCCGCGGCCCTCACCGTCCCGCGCCTCGTGAATCCAGGGGCGCACGTGGTGAGCGTGGAGGCGAACGGCGAGACGGCTCGCCGCGACGTGAAGCTCGCCGAGGGCGGAAACGAGACGGTCGAAATCGAAGCCCCGAAGGGGCTCGGGCCAAGGGCGCCGGTCGCGGTTGTCGCGGTGGTCGATCCGCACCCCACGTCGGCGGTCGTGTCCTCGCCGCCGCCAGCACGGCCCGACGACACCCCGCGCAAGGTCGCCATCTACGGTGGGCTCGGGCTCGCCGGAGTCGGCGCAGTGGTGGGCACGCTCACCGGCGTGATGACCCTCGCGCAGGCCTCGACCCTAAAAGAGGTTTGCACCGCCGATGGCCGCTGCCCTCGCGCAGCCGAGAGCGATCTGTCCGCCGCGTCGAGCCTCGGTGCGGTGTCGACCGTCGCGTTCGGGGCCGCGGTGGTGGGCGGGCTCGTCGCCGCCGGCGCGTATTTCCTTTGGCGTCCCACGACGCCGAGGACAGCCACGATCGTGCCGGTGCCGGGCGGCGTGGTCGGCACGTTTTGAGCGATCCTGTCCGCTAAAAGATCGTCTCCTCGGGGGGCTTGCTCGGCGTCGCAGGGGCGCTCGGTGCGCTGGGTGCGGGCTTGCCGGCGTCGCCTCCCGGTGTCGAAAGTGCGGGCAAAATCAGGGGCTTAGCCGAGGGCAGCGCCGAGGCCGTCGCGACGGCGGGGAGGGCGCTCGCGCTCGTCGAGGGGGATGCGCTCGGGCCGCTGGCTGCAGACGCCGACGCCGACGCGGATGCCGACGCGACGAGCGCGGAGATCGCAGGGGCGGCGATCGGGAAGCTGGGCGCGGCGTCCTTCACGGCGGCGACGAGGCTCGGCGTGGTGCCCGCGCTTCCGGTGCTGCTCGTGGCAGGGCCGCGGCTCGACGACGCGCCGACCGCGTAGGCGAGCACGACCGCGAGCGCGATCGCGGCCGCCGACGCGTACACGATCCAGGGGCGCGACGCGGGATCGGCGGGCGGTGGGAGGCTGAGCGTACCCTCGGGAGACGGCGAGCCCTCGGGCGCGCGTGAAGGGGCGGGCGTCGCGCGCGTCATCGCGATTTCGCCGGTGTAGGCGGGCATGTCCGGGTTCGAGAGCATGTCCCGCGCGCGCGCTCGTGCACGGGCGGCGGCGACGGCGCGCTCGACGAGGAGCTGACGCCCACGGATCGTCTCCGCGAGCGTCTCGCTCACGAACGCGGAGACCTCCGCGTGGGTCGCGAGGGGCGTGTCGGCGTCGAGGGTGTCGGCGAGCTCCTTGGCGGTCGCGAAGCGGTCGTCGGGGGAGTGCGCGAGCAGCTTCATGACCGCGTCGGCGAGGGCCTTCGGTGTCGAAGCGGGGAGGGGAGGGATCGGATCGCGGGCGAGCTTCTTGATGAGGCGCGCGGCGTCGTTCGAGCCCTCGTGCGGCTCTTTTCCGGAGAGCATCACGTACGCGACGGCGCCGAGCGCCCACAGATCGCTCCGCCGATCGACGTCGCCGCCCATCGCGTGCTCGGGGGCCATGAAGGGTATTTTCCCCTTCATCACGCCGTCCGCTGTCTCGGGGGTGATGCGCTCGCGCACCTTCGCGATCCCGAAATCGATGAGCTTGACGTGACCGCGCTCGTCGAGGAGCACGTTCTGGGGCGAGAGGTCGCGGTGCACGATCCCGAGGTCGTCGCCGGAGGGGGTGCGGAGCTCGTGCGCGGTGTGGAGGCCGCGCGCGGTGTCCACCAGGATTCGCGCGACGATGGCGGGTGGGATCTCGACGTTGCGAGCCTTCGCCCCCTCGCAGAGCTGGTCGACCGACTCTCCCGCGACGTACTCGAGCACGAGGTAGGGGATGTCCCACACCTCCCCGACCGCGAGCACGCCCGCGACGTGGCGGCTCGAGATCGCCATCGCGATCTTCGCCTCGTCGAGCATCATGCTCTTCAGGTCGTCGACGGCGGCGAGCTCGGGGAGCACGGTCTTCACCGCGACGAGCACCTCTTCGTCGCGCGCGTTCTTGGTGCGCGCGAGCCACACGCTCGCCATCCCGCCCTGGCCGATCTTCACGAGCAGCTCGTATCCGTCGAAACGGAATCCAGGCTCGAAGAGCACAGTCGCTGGAACGGGGATCGAACGCACTACCTTCATCGTCGCACCGGCGGGGCCGCCCCCGCAACCACCGCGCGCCACTTTTGCCGCGCGGCGACGCGATTTGCGATTCACCTTTGGCGACACGCGACTTGCGCGCCCGCCGTGGCCGCGAGACCATTGCCGATCATGAGGGGCGCTTATTCCGCGTTCGTGCTGCTCGCGGTTGCCCCGTGCCTCGGGCTCGCGTGCGGCACCCTCCACGACGCGCCGGACGGAGCGGACGCGACGGCGGACGCGGTCGCTCCCGGCACTGCGACCGCGACGACAACCCTCGATCCCCCGGATGCTGCGAAGCCGACGGACGCAGCAGCCGCTCGCGACGCGGCCAGCGACGACGCGAGCAGCGCCGCGAGCGACGCCGACAGCGCCGCGAGCGACGCTGATGCGGGTCCCCCCGACGTCACCTTCGCGGTCGTGGGCGACTTCGGGAGCGGGAGCGCGCGGGAGGCCGCCGTCGCGCAGATGATCGCCTCGTGGAGGCCCAACTTCGTGGTCACGACCGGCGACAACAACTACGACGGCGACATCGACTCGTACGATCCGAACGTTGGCCAATTTTACCACGCGTTCATCGCGCCCTACACCGGGGCCTACGGCGCAGGTGCCGCGAAGAACGCGTTTTTCCCCGCGATCGGCAACCACGACTACGACATCGGCGGCGGCGCGCCGTACTTCGACTTTTTTACGCTGCCTGGCAACGAGCGCTACTACGAGGTGGCGGAGGGGCCGGTTCGCCTCGTGTTCCTCGACAGCGACGCGCGCGAGCCCGATGGCCGCACCCCCGGATCGGTGCAAGGTACATGGGCCGAGACACGGATGGCGGCGGCGACCGAGCCCTTCGTGCTCGTGGTGTTCCATCACCCCGCTTACACGTCTGGCTCGCGAGAGCCGACGATGCTCTGGCCTTTCAAATCGTGGGGCGCCGACGCTGTTCTCACCGGGCACGTGCACAACTACGAGCGCCTCACCGACGTGGGCCTCACGTACTTCGTGAACGGGCAGGGAGGCCACAGCACCGCCGGCTTCGGCGCGATCCACTCCGCGAGCCAGCTCCGCTACAACACGATGGATGGCGCGCAGCTCGTCACGGTGAGCCGCACCAAAGCGACGTTCCGTTACTTCGCGGTCGACGGCACGTTGGTCGATATTTATGCGATCGGCCCGGACGGGCTGCCGGTGCCTCCCTGACGGAACCCATTGCGTAGGGCATGCATGCGTGCTACGTCCGGACTCCGACCAGGTCTCGTGCCTCATGGCCGTGCCTGACGTCCGGTTCGGCCTCCGTAGGGCCGCTTCGAGAAAGGGCGCGCCAGGATTCGAGGCGCGCGACTTCGCCCAGCGTGTCCACTCCCTTCACGGAAGCGCTTGCCACCCTCAACGACCGCGCGTTGCGCCGCCTCCTCGGTGCCCGTGCCTTCCTCCGTGGCTACGACTACGTGCGTCGCGGCGCCGTCGAAGGCACGTCGGTCGAGGAGGCCTCCGCCGCCGGCACCGTCCGCGGCTCCGACCCCGAACCTTACCGCGTCAAGCTCAAGCTCCTCCCGGACGGCTTCGACTCGGAGTGCTCTTGCCCCGCCTTCTCTAAAATACATGGACACTGCAAGCATGTCGCTGCGCTTCTCATCGCCCTCCGTGACAACGTGAGGCCCCGCCAACGCCGCGACGACGGCCCGCCGAGCCCCGCGCCCCAGGCCGCCGGGTACTCCACGAACGTGCCGGCAGGCGGCGGCGGGATACCGCCCGAGCCCCCCTCCGAGCCGCTCCCGGGCCAAGGGCAGAGCCGTCGCGCGAAACGCCGCGCCGCCCGCGCCCTCAAGCTCTCCCAACAGGGGCCGCCTCCGATGCGCGGTGGTGGTGGTGGTGGTGGTGGCGGAGGAGGTGGCGGCGGGATGTCGCACCGGCCGAGCTACTCGAACGACGGCGGGCGCAACGACGGCGGGCGTGTCGCGACCGGGATGGACGCCTGGCTCCCCGAGGCGATGCCTCCCGCTCCGAAGAAGGTGGAGTACCGCCTCCAAGTGCGGCCCACGTCGCTCTCGATCACGGTGCTCGATCCGGAGTCGCGTACGCCGCTGCTCCCGAGCCAGCTCATGCCGTTCCAGGCGCAGAATCCTACCGGCGATCGCGACGCGCTGCGCATGCTCGCGAGGCTGGAAAACGAAGGCCCGCGCCGCGTGGGCATCGAGGTCCGCGGGGAAGACGCCGCCGAGCTCCTCCCGCTCCTCAAAGGCCGCCGTGTGATCCTCGAGCCGCAGATGATGGAGCTCCGCTTCGGCGACGAGCCGCTCCGTCCGCGCTTCGATCTCGAGCTCAGCCAAGACGGCAGCCAGGTCATCGTGAAGTCGAGCTTCCAGCGCCCCGGCGATCCGCGGAAGTTCACCACCGCGCAGGGCGCGTGGCTCGAAGGCAGCCCTGGGTGGCACGTCGACGCCCAGGAGGGGTTCGCGCGGCCGATCGATCGCCGCGTGTCACCGGCGGCGCTGCGCAGGCTCACGCGCGCTCCCTTCATCCACGAGTCGGCCGACGATCTCCCGCGCCTCATCGCGCAGGGGCTCCCGCGGGTCGCGCTCGAGGTCGGCGCCGAGCTACCCGAGCTCTCGCAAGTGGCCGACGTCGTCGATCTCGTGCCCACGTTCCGCATGCGCGCCGGCGGCAGCCTCACCGAGGCCCACGTCTCCCTTCGCGCCGCCTACGAAGATCTCGAGATCGACGTCCGCGCCGACGGGATGACACCCCCGGTGCTCCTGAAGACGAACCCCGGATCGAAGCGTGCAAAGTGCATCCGTTGCGACATCGCCGCGCAGCAGGACGCCGCGTCCAAGCTCCGTGATCTCGGGCTCTCCCCCGAGGAAGAGGGCGCCAGCTTCGTCGCCCGCGGCGACGACGCGATTCAGTTCTGGACCGAGGGCATAGGGCAGCTCCCGGAGGAGTGGGATCTCTTCGTCCCCGACGATCTGGTCGACGTGCAGGTCCGGGGCGAAGCCCTCGCCGCGAGCGCGCGTGTCTCGAGCGGTGTCGATTGGCTCTCGCTTCGTCTCTCGTTCGAGGCGGGCGGCGTCGCGGTCACCCAAGACGAGCTCACCCGCTGTCTCGCGGAGGGCCGCCGTTACGTGCGCCTCGCCGACGGCTCCTTCGCGCGCCTCGACGCCGCGAAGGTGCGCGCCGTGCTCCAGCGCCAAGCCGAGATCCTCGCCACCGGCGGCGGGCAGGGCGGAAAGCTGCCCCTCTCGCAAGCCGGTCGCATCCAAGAGCTCCTCGAGCAGGTTGGCAAATCGCACGTCGCCGACAGCGCGAAGGCGCTCTTCGGCAAGCTCCGCGACATCGACGAAATCAAGGGCGCGAAGAAGCCGCGCACGCTGAAGGCGCAGCTTCGTCCGTACCAAGAGCAGGGCTACCAGTGGCTCTGGTTCCTCCACGAGATCGGCTCCGGCGGCGTGCTCGCCGACGACATGGGTCTCGGCAAGACGGTGCAGACGATCGCGCTTCTTTTGGCGGTCAAAGCGGCCGACGCAAAGGCCGAGGATCGCGCGCCGTTCAAGGCCCTCATCGTCGCCCCCACGAGCGTGGTCACCAACTGGATGCGCGAGCTCGACAAGTTCGCGCCGTCGCTCAAGCACATGGTGTGGCACGGCAGCGACCGCAAGCAGCGCACCGAGGAGCTGGAGGACGCCGAGATCGTCATCACCAGCTACGCGCTCCTTCGCCGCGACGAAGAGATGCTCTCCAAGCTCAAGCTTCGTTACGCGATCTTGGACGAAGCGCAGAACATCAAGAACCCGCTCTCGGCCACCGCGCGCGCCGCCAAGCGCCTCCGCGCCGATCGTCGTCTCGCCCTCTCGGGCACCCCGATCGAAAACCGTCTCTCCGAAATTTGGTCCATCTTCGACTACGTGAGCCCGGGCCTTCTCGGCCCGCTCGACAAGTTCGAGGAGCGTTATTCGCGCCCGATCGACGCCGGCGACCAGAAAGCGGCGACCCGTCTCCGCGCGACCATTCACCCGTTCATCCTTCGCCGCACCAAGGGCGAGGTCGCCAAAGATTTGCCCGAGAAGATCGAGAGCGACCAGTTCTGCGAGCTCGCCGGCGAGCAGGGCGCGCTCTACTCCGCGGTGCTCAAAGAGGTGCGCGCGCAGGTCATGGGCGAGGTCGAGCGCCAGGGCATCGGCAAGAGCCACATCCAGATCCTCGCCGGTCTCACCAAGCTCCGTCAGGCGGCGTGCGATCCGCGCCTCCTCGGTCTTCCCCGCGAGTTCACGAACGAAGACTCGGGCAAGCTCCAAGCCTTCCGCGAGATCATCGAGACGTGCATCGAGGGCGGGCACCGTGTGCTCGTGTTCTCGCAGTTCGTCTCCATGCTCACGCTCATCCGTCGCGCCCTCGACCAAGACGGCGTGAAGTACGAGTACCTCGACGGCTCCACGAAGGATCGTCAAGCGCGGGTGGAGAGCTTCCAACGCGAAGACGGCCCCCCCGTCTTCCTCATCTCGCTCAAGGCCGGCGGCTCGGGTCTCAACCTCACCGCCGCCGACACGGTCATCCACTTCGACCCCTGGTGGAACCCGGCGGTCGAAGATCAAGCGACCGATCGAGCCCACCGCATCGGCCAAACCCGCGTCGTCACCACCTATCGCCTCATCGCAAAGGGCACGATCGAGGAGAAGATCCTCGAGCTCGGAGGCAAGAAGCGGGAGCTCGTCGGAGCCGTTCTCACCGAGGACGCCGGCGGAGCGAAGAAGCTCACCAAGGGAGATCTCGAAGATCTCTTCCGAGACGACTGACCCAAGCCCGCGCCCTCTCGCTCTGTCGGCCCCGAGTCCCGCCTCGCGCACTCCCATCACACCTCTTCCCGCGCCGGCTCCCGCCAAGCCATGCGCGGGCCGAGGTGGGTTCCGTGCTCGGGCAGGACCGCTCACCGTAAGGCGTCCGCGATCGCCCTCTCCTCTGCCCGCGACGCGATCGCCCTCTCCTCTGCCCGCGACGGTCTCTGACGGGGAGCGCGAGGATTCCGTGTTCGAGGCACGACTGCCGAGCCCGAGGCTCCCCCGGACCGCCGCTCTCCCATCTCCCATCTCCCATCTCCTCTCTCTCTTCCCGCGACGGGCATCCGACAGGCCGTGGGTGGGCGCGGTTTTGTGGCGGTGGGGGGGTGGGTCCTGTGTTTGAGGCTGGAGTGCTGTTCACGCGAGCCGAGCGCCCCCGATCGGATCGTCCTCGAAGAGCCGGTCCAGCCGAGTTCGGGGGGACCCCC
>JAAFHV010000249.1 GCA_013297655.1 Myxococcales bacterium
TCCTAGGCCAGGCTCGGTCTGGACGAAAATCATCCGGCCTCCAGCTTGGCTCGCGGGGCGCTCGAGGGTGGGGACGTGAGTTGGGCTCGTGGGGCGCTCGAGGGTGGGGACGTGAGTTGGGCTCGCGGGCGCTCGAGGGTCGGGACGTGAGTTGGGGTCGTGGGTGATAAAGTGTTGCTTACTTTAATTGGGGTGCTAGCACCTTGAGATGAGCGTTTCGATCGCGTCGCGGATGGAGGGGGGGCTCGTGGGGCTCTTGGTGGGGGATGCTCTCGGGGTCCCTTATGAGTTTCATGAGCCGGAGGATTTGCCGGCGCGAGAGTTGATCGAGATGGTGCCTCCGCCCGAGTTTCGGCGGGCGCATCGTGGGGTGCCCGCGGGCACTTGGTCGGACGACGGGGCGCTCGCGCTCGCGTTGCTCGACTCGTGGCTTACAAAGGGGGGGCTCGATTTGCCCGACTTCGCGGCGCGCATGTTGAGCTGGTTCGAGGGGGGAAAATATACCCCCGACGGGCGCGTGTTCGATGTGGGAATCCAGACGTCGCGCGCGCTCCGGGCGATCGCGGGAGGGGAGAGCGCGGAGACCTCGGGGCCTTCGGCGGAGCGCGAGAACGGGAACGGCTCGCTCATGCGCGTGTTGCCGCTCGCGCTCGCGCACAAGGGGTCGATCGAGGAGCTCGTGGAGCTCGCGGAGAGGCAGAGCTTGCCCACCCACGGTCACGTGCGGTCCCTCGTTTGCTGCGCGATTTACTGCGTTTGGGCGCGCTTCGAGCTCGAGGGGCGCGCGGGCGCGTTCGACGCCGCGGTCGCCGAGACGAGACGCATCTACGAGGCGCGCGGCGCGACGGACCGCCTCGCGGAGATCGCCGAGCACGTGAAGCCGGAGGACACGACGCCCGGGAAGGGCTCCGGTTACGTGGTCGACACGCTGCGCTCGTCACGCGATTTGCTTCGCGACGAGACCAGCTACGAAGGCGTCGTGAAGGGCGCGATCGCGCTCGGGCACGACACCGACACGACCGCGTGTGTCGCCGGCGGCATCGCGGGAATCCGCTACGGGATCGAGGGAATTCCGGCGCGCTTCCGCGAAACGTTGAAAGGCGCCGATCTGCTCGCGCCGCTTCGTGATCGGCTCCTCCGCGCACGAACGGCCTGATCGAGCCGAGCGTACGGGCGACTCCGGGGCTGCGCGTCGCGAAGACTCGGGCTCCGCGGGGGCGTCATGGCGCTTCGCGGTCGTCTTCGCTACGCGCGAACGCCCTGATCGAACCCACGTTTACCCTGGCATGGCGCTCTGTTAGGGATGCGCCTGCATGGGAAATCCTCGCGTTCGCTTCGCTCCATCCCCCACCGGATATCTTCACATCGGCGGCGTCCGCACGGCGCTCTTCAACTGGCTCTGGGCCAGGAAGACGGGCGGCGCCTTCGTGCTTCGGATCGAGGACACGGACCAGGAGCGCTCTACGCCGGCGAGCCGGCAGGTGATCTTCGACTCGCTGCGCTGGCTCGGGATCGACTGGGACGAAGGCCCCGAGGTGGGCGGTCCGCACGGCCCGTACACGCAGATGGAGCGCCTTCCGCTCTACAAAGAGTACGCCGACAAGCTCGTCGCGGAGGGCAAAGCCTTTCGCTGCTACAAGACGAAAGAAGAGCTCGAGGCCGCGCGCAACGCCCTCAAAGAGAAAGACGCGAAGGCCGAGTTTCGTTACCCGAAAGAGTGGCGCGACCAGCCCGAGCAGCCCGGGCAAAAGCACGTCATTCGCCTGAAGGTGCCGAGCGAGGGCTCGATCACCTACGTCGACAAAGTGTTCGGCGAGGTGACCACCCCGAACTCCGCGCAGCAGGACTTCGTGCTCCTCCGCTCGGACGGAGTGCCGCTCTACAATTTCGGCGCGGTGGTGGACGACGTGACGATGGGCATCACCCTCGTCGCGCGCGGGCGCGATCATATGGTGAATACCCCGCCGCAGATTCTGCTCTACGAGGCGCTCGGGAAGCCGGTCCCGGAGTTTGCGCACTTGCCGATGATGCTCAATCAAAAGGGCGCCAAGCTCTCCAAGCGCGACGGGGCGGTGGGCGTGTTCGAGTACCGCGACAAGGGATATACGCCCGACGCGGTGCTCAATTACCTCGTGCGCTTCGGCTGGTCGCACGGCGATCAAGAGGTGTTCTCGAAGGCGCAGCTCATCGCCGCGTTCGATTGGGAGCACTGCGGGCGCGGGGACGGAAAATTCGACGAGAAGAAGTTCTTGGCCATTTCCCACGAGCACCTGAAGAGCGACGCGCTCGTGCCGGACGCCGAGTACGTGGACCGGGTGCGGCCGTTTTTGGTCGCGCGCGGCCTCCTGCCGGACGGCGAGGTGGTGAAAAAAGGACTCGCGATGATCCGCGAGCGCGCGCGTACGTTCGCGGAGGCAGCCGAGGCCCTCGACTACTTCTTCCGCGAGGTGCCCGTCACGGACGAAAAGGCGGCCGCGAAGTTCTTCGTCGCGGAGAACGAGGCCGTCTTGCGCGGCCTCCGCGACGCGTTGGCGACCGCGGAGCCGTGGGACAAGGGCACCATCGAAGCGACGATGCACGCGTTCATGACCGAGAAATCGCTCGAGATAAAGAACGTCGCGCAGCCGGCGCGGGTCGCCCTCACGGGTCGCTCGGCGAGCCCCGGCCTCTACGAGGTGATGGAGCTCCTCGGTAAAGACACGTCGCTCGCGCGCCTCGGCGCCTCCGCCGACGCGTGCGCAAAGAAGGCATCGAGCTGAACGTGGGATCGCGCGAGAACGGGACCGTCGTCGTGGGCATTCGCGAGGCTCGGCTTTGAGCCCCGCCGCGGCGGCCTTCGCGCGCTTCGTGGAGACGGCGAAGCCGTTCTTGCCGATACCCATTTTGTGCGTGCTCATGCCCGCGATGTGGCTCTTCTTCCGCGACACGTGGCGGGAGCTCGACGAAGACGCCTATCGCCACCGCGGCGAGCTGCTCGCGCAAGGCAAAACGGACTATCGACCGTTCGTCGCCCTCGTCATGTGCGCCGTCATCCTCACGATGCAGGAGTATTACGGGGGCCGCACGGCCTACATCACGTTCGCGCGCCCGGTGCTGGAGAAGTGGGACCTCGAGAACGGCGGCAAGCTCCACCTCTTCAAGTACGACGAGCTCTATAGCTACGCGTGGTGGGCCGGCACCCGCATTACCGGTTATGTGCTGGTGCCGTTTCCGGTGTGGAAGCTGCTTTACCCGAAGGACTCGCTCCTCGACTTGGGGCTCCGCACGAAGGGCTTCTTCGCCCACGCGTGGATTTACCTGCTGTTTCTCGCGGTGGTGCTGCCGGCGATGCTGGTCGTGGCCAATCAGCCGGACTTCGGCGCCTACTACCCGTTTTACAAAACCTCGTCGCGGAGCTGGTACGACTTCCTCGTTTGGGAGTGCATGTACTTTGCACAGTTCTTCGCGCTGGAGATGTTCTTTCGTGGGTTCTGGCTCGGCACGTTGCGGCGGAGCATGGGGTCGGGGGCGATCTTCGCGATGGCGGTGCCGTATTGCATGATCCACTACGGGAAGCCGTACCTGGAGGCGGTCGGCGCGGTGGTCGCCGGGATCGCGCTCGGCTCGCTCTCGATGCGAACGAAGAGCATCTACCAAGGGTTCCTCGTCCACATCACGGTCGCGGCGCTCATGGATTGGCTTTCGCTCGCGCACCGGCACGCGCTCCCGACCACGCTCTGGCCCCCGGGCTGAGCTCCGCCCTCCACGGATACGAGCGCCGGCGTGGTCGCGGCGAATGCGCACGCGCGGCCTACCGAGCGCGTCCGTGCCCATATTTCGACCGCTGCGCGCGGGTGGAGTAAGGGAGCTTCGTGCCCGATTACCGCGTCCTCGTCGCCGCCGTGGCGTTCCTCTTGATCGTGCTTTGGCGCGTTCGCCCTGCGCTCTCGGACGACGAGGAGCCGCCGCCGGTGCGTGGCCTCGACAAGGCGAAGAACGACGACGAGCGCGCCGAGATACTGGCCGCGGCGGGCGACACCTTCGCGCGCTCACTCGGCGGCGCGCGCCGGGCGGCCTCTTGTTATGCGCGGGCGATGCGCCTTCGCCCGGAGTCGCAGGAGCTCGTGACACGCGCGACGACCGGCCTCGCGAAGAGCCCCAAGGTGCTCGAGGCCCTCGCGTGGAGGAGGCTCGGCGCGGGCCCGTGGGAGGGGAAAACGAGGCCCGTCGCGGAGCAGCTCCTCGGCGCGCTGGTCACGATCTACGAAGGCGCCGCAAAAACGCGTCCGCGCGCGCGCGCCCTCGAGCACCTGCTCGCGTCTCTCGGCGGAGCCTCCGCGAGCTCCACGAAGGCTGCCGCGAAGGACGAAACGAAGGACGTCGCGGAGACGACCGAGACGTGAGAGCGACCGGTTGTGCGGTGGATCGTCTGGCGAGCGGAGCGGCTTCGGCGTGAATTTGCGATTCGGCGCGCGATGCGGCACGCTGTCGGGGATGCTCAAGGTGGCGCTCCGCGGCGCATTTCTGCTCTCCGTGGCCGTGCTCCTCCCGGCGACGGCGGCGGCGGACATTTACCAGTACACCGACGCCAACGGCGTGGTGCACTTCACCACGCGTCCGGATCCGAAGGCGAAGCTCTACCTGAAGAGCACCGCGCCGCCGAGCAACGCCGTGCGGCCGGGGGTGGTCCCGTTCGCGCCCCAAGATCGCGACGTCACCCGCTACACCCGGTACGACGAGTGGATTCGGCAGGCGGCGACGCTTTATCAGATTCCGGAGCCGCTGGTTCGCGCGGTCATCAAGGTCGAGAGTGACTACGATCCGCGCGCGGTGAGCTACGCCGGCGCGCGTGGGCTCATGCAGCTCATGCCCGATACCGCCGATCGCCTCCAGGTGAAGGACATCAACGATCCGCGCGAAAACATCTTCGGCGGCGTGCGCTACTTGCGAATCCTCGCCAACACGTTCAACGGCGATTTGTCGCTGACGGTGGCGGGGTACAACGCGGGCGAAGAGTCGGTCATGCGCCACCAGGGCATTCCGCCATACCAGCAGACACGCGACTACGTGGTGAAGGTCACCAAGTATTACCGCCGCTACCGCACCGTCTCGGACGCGGTCGAAGCGAGCGTCGGCCCGCTGGAATGACCCGCCGTCCACGGCGAGCGTCGTGGCGAGGCGAAGGCTCGGTGCGGTCTCGCGCGACACGCCCGCGCGGCCCGCGATCGAGCACGAGATCCGCGCTCATGGGTCATGTGTGCGGATGTCGCACCTAAACTTGGCCCGAGCGCGCGAGGCTCCATAGAGTCCGGGGCGTGCGTATCCAAAGCTGTTTCCTCGCTGCCGCGCTCGCCCTCGTCTCGTCTGCCGTGCCCGCCGCGGCGCTCGCCAAGCCGCCGCCGGTAGAGCTCCTCCATCGCGCCGAGACGGGCTCGATGCCGAAGGGCGCCGCCCTCTCCCCCGATGGCAACACGCTTTACGTGACGAACTTCGGTCAGAAGGACAAGAACAACGTCACCATTCTGGACGCGCATACGCTCGCCGCGAAAGGTCGAATCGACCTCGCCGGGAACGTGGTGGAGAGCGTGCTCTCGGCCGACGGGAAGACGCTCTACGTATCGAACTTCGGGCGCAACTCGGTGGAGTTCGTCGACATCGCGACGAAGGCGATCACGCGCGAGGTGAAGACCGATACGCACCCGAAGGTGCTCGTGCTCTCGGCCGACGGGAAGAACCTCTTTTGCGCGAACTGGGCGAGCCATTCGGTGACCCAGATCGACATTGGGTCCGGGGCGGTGGTGCGCACGCTGCAGACGGGGCCGATGCCGCGCGGAATGGCCATTAGCAAGACCGGCGTGCTCTACGTCGCGAACTTCAACGGCTCCAGTATCGACGTCTTCAAGGGCCGTGATTTCTCCGACCGAACGCGGGTAAAGGCGTGCGCGATCCCGCGCCACCTCGCCCTCTCGCCGGACGAGAAGACGCTCTACGTCTCTTGTTATACGGCGAGCCAGGTGCACGCTTACGACGTGGCGACGATGGCGGTGACGAAGAAGGTGGGCGTCGGCAGCGCGCCGAAGAGCCTCGAGGTCTCCCCCGACGGTCGTTACGTGTATACCGCCGATTATGGCGTAGAGACGAACAGCGTCTCCGTCGTCGATACCCGCGATTTTTCGGCGCGTACGTTCACCATCCCCGGAATGCAGCGCGGGAGCGGAGTGGCCGTCTCGCGCGACGGTCGCCACGCGTACGTGACCGGTTGGCTCGATTCCCACGTCTACATGGTGGGCCTCAAAGCCGACCCGCAAGCGCCTGCCACGCCTGCGGCTACGTCACCGACTGCGCCTCACGTCGCGAAGACCGAAGCGCCGGAGGCACCCCCGGAGCCGAGCCGCCGCGGTGAAGAGAAGCTCGAGACGCCGAGCGCGAAGGCCGCGCCTGCCGTCGTGTCGCCGGTCGTGCACGCGACCCACACGAGCAAGACCGCCCGCGCCAAGAAGCCCGCCCCCGGCGCGAAGCGCTGATTCCCTCGATCGCGGGCGACCGTGGGGGCGCCTCAGCTCAGCGCGCGTAGAGGCGAATCGTGCTCGCGGCCGCTTTGCACATACGGACCGTCTCGTCCCAGTCGGGGTGGCGCACGATGACGTGGCCGTCGGCGGCTTGGCTCTGGGTGAAGTCGCGCCGTGCTTGCCCGGGGCGGGAGAGCCGCTCCTCCACCACGTGCGGCCCGCATGTTCGTAGCCACTCGCCGAGGCCCTGCACGTGCGAGATCGTGCCCTGTCCCTCGGCGCGCTTGTAGACCACGCCTACATTGTACTTCTTGGTGGTGCTGGCCTCGAAATGGCCCCAGCACGCGACGCGCGCCCACTCGCGGTAGAGGTCGATGTCGCCCGCGTAGTTCATGAGATCGACGAGGCCGGCGCCGCCGGGTCGACAGGCCACCTCGCCGAACACGGCCTCGCCGCGGGGGGTGAGGAACCACTCCATGTGCGAGAAGCCGTCGCGGAGACCGAGGGCGCGGAGCACGGCGCGCCCGAGCTCGATCCCGGGGGCGAGCTTCTTTTGCGCGAGGTCGCGGTGGCAGATCGCGATCGGGCTTATCCACTCGTTTTGACGCGCTTCGAGCGGCTTCGGGAAGTAGGTCATCACGTTCTCGAAGACCGTCTTGCCCGCGATCGAGAGCGCGTCGAACGTGTGCTCCTCGCCCTCGACGTACTCTTCGCAGCTCGCCTCGTCGACGTGCCCTATGCGCGCGAGCACCGCCTCAGCGTCGCGGCGGGAGTCGAGTCGATAGGTGTCGTCCGAGCCTGCACCGGCGATGGGCTTCACGATCGCGGGGAAGCCGATCTCCTCGATCGCGGCGAACAAATCGGCGCGCGTCCGGACGCGGCGCGAGACGGGGACACGGAGGCCGGCCGCCTTCACGCGCTCCTTCATGGTCTGTTTGTCGCGGAAGCCGCGCGCGGTGTCGACCGACATGCCGGGCACGCCCCAACGCTCGCGGAGCTTGGCGGCGAGGACGACGAGGGGCTCCCAGTTCGTGAGCACACGGTCGACCGTCTTCCCGCGGAGCCAGTCGCTGACCCGTCGCGCGACGTCGTCCTCGTCGAGGATGCGCGGCACCTCCAGGTAGTGCGCGAGATCGCGGCGCACGGAGTGAGGGAGCGCGCTCGCCGAGGTGTCGCCGACGCCGTAGATCTCGGCGCCGACCTCGGCCAAACCGCGTGTAAACTGCACCATGTTCGCCGGATAGCTCGGCGAGAGGAAGACGACGCGCATCGCGCGCCTACCATGCGCGAAACGGAGGAGCCTGGGAAGGGAGGGCGAGCGGCGCGGCGAGCTCGCGCGGGGCGGCCTCGCTCACCACTGGTCATCGTGAGAGCACCGAACAGTTCGATGACCGAGGATTTTCGCTGAGTTGCGAGCCGTGCGAGGCGCGACGACGAGTCCTACTGCTGCTAGCCGAGGAGGAGTAACGAAGCACGGCGAAGCAAATCGGCGAAAAGCCGACCGAATCGAACTGTTCGGTGCTCTCGGCCTGGGGAGGGGGCTCGTGGCGAGCCGAGCCCACATGCGCCCCCTGCCGCTTACGCATGGCGCGCGCGGGTGGCGGCGGCACCTCACGCGAGCAACGGGACGTGCGCTCCCGGCCAGCCGCGCGCCGCGCTTGTTTTTCCCGTCACGCGAGCGTCACGGCGGTGAGCGGGTGCCCTCGCGAGCCGCCGTCGTGGGCTCGCGGGGGCCGAACGCGAGCCCAAATGCCGACCGAACGCCTCCGTCGTGTGCCCCCGAGCTCGCGGCCGACGTGCCGTCCCGGCGGCGCGTGCTCGTGTTTTCTCAAGCTTTCGTTGAACCCAAGGCTCGTTTTCGGTAACGGGAAGCCGCGCGCCTTTCGGTGCGCAGTTGGAGGCCTCGTGGAATCAACCAAGTCGGTCCCGTCGACCCAGAGCCGAAGCTCGCAAGCCAAACTTCCGTGGACGACCGACGACGCGAACGATCTTTATCTGATCGATCGCTGGGGCTCGGGCTACTTCGAGGTGGGCGACGACGGCTGCATGCGCGTCGCGCCGCTGAAGGAGCGCGGGAAGAAGATCTCGATTTACGACGTGGTCCAGGCCGCGATCAAAGACGAGAACCTGAAGACCCCGATGCTGCTCCGCTTCCAGGACATCTTGCATCACCGGGTGAAGACGCTGAACGACGCCTTCAACTCCGCGATCGCGGAAGAGCGTTACCGCGGCACCTACCGCGGCGTGTTCCCGATCAAGGTGAACCAGCTCCGCGAAGTGGTCATGGAGATCATGGACGCGGGCCTCAAGTATCACTACGGCATCGAGGTCGGGAGCAAGCCCGAGATCTTCGCCGCCCTCTCCGTCCACACGGACAACGAGGCGCTCATCGTCTGCAACGGCTACAAGGACGACGCGTACATTCGTACCGCGCTCCTCGGTCGTAAGCTCGGCAAGCGGGTGGTCTTGATCGCGGAGAAGCTCTCCGAGGTGCGCGCGATTTGCCGCCTCGCGAAAGATCTCGGGGTAGAGCCGATGATCGGCCTCCGCGTTCGCCTCATGACACGCGGCGCCGGCAAGTGGGCGGAGTCCGGCGGCGAGAGCGCCAAGTTCGGCCTCTCCACCACGGAGATCCTCCAGGCCGCCGACATCATGAAAGAAGCGGGAATGTCGAGCTCCTTCAAGCTCATCCATTTCCACATCGGCTCGCAAGTGCCGGACATCCTCATCATCAAGCGCGCCGTCCGCGAGGCCGCTCGTCACTACGCGAAGCTTCGCCGCGCGGGCTATCCGATCGAGTACCTCGACGTCGGCGGCGGGCTCGCGATCGACTACGACGGCTCGAAGAGCACGTTCCACTCGTCGATGAACTACAGCGTCGAGGAATATGCCCGCGACGTGGTGCACGCGATCGCCGACGTGTGCGACGAAGAGCGCGTCCCGCACCCGCACATCGTGAGCGAGTCCGGTCGCGCCGTGGTCGCCCACCACAGCGTGCTCGTCGTCGAAGCGTTCGGCGCGATCGAGAAGACGGCAGAGACGAAGTACGAGCTCGGGGCCGACGATCACAAGCTCGTGAAGGGCCTCGTCGATACGCTCGAGAACCTGAAGACGCAGAACCTCGGCGAGAGCTGGCACGACGCGCTCGCGGCGAAGGAACAAGCGCAGAACATGTTCGAGCTCGGCATCCTCGAGCTCCACGTGAAGGCGCGCGTGGAGGAGCTGTTCTGGGAGCTTGCGGAGCGCATCCACAAGATGGCGCGCGGGCTCGAGGAGAACGAGGTCCCCGACGGCTTCGACGACCTCAAGAAGCAGCTCGCCGATCAATACATCTGCAATTTCTCGGTCTTCCAGTCGCTCCTCGACCACTGGGCGCTCGGGGCGATGTTCCCGATCGTGCCGATTCACCGGCTCGACGAGCGCCCTTCGCAGGCCTCCACCCTCGTCGACATCACCTGCGACTCGGACGGTAAGGTCTCCAAGTTCATCGACTTGAACGACACGCGCGACACCCTCGCGCTCCACCCCGTCGTCGAGGGCCAGCCTTACTATTTGGGTATCTTCCTCACTGGCGCCTACCAAGACATCATGGGCGACCTCCACAACCTCTTCGGGCGTGTGAACGAGGTTCACGTGTTCCTCGACGACGACGAGGAGTGCGGGTACTACATCGAAGAGACGATCGAGGGGAACACGGTCGCCGACGTTCTCCAGATGACTCAATACGACGCCAAAGATCTCGCCGCGAAGCTGAAGGCGCAGGTCGACCAGGCGATCAAACAAGATCGCTTGAAGCCGACGGAGGGCATGCGCCTCCTCGCCGACTACGAGCGCGGCCTGAAGGATCAGACCTACCTGTCCCTCTGAACCGAATCGTCGTGAGCGAAGCCCGCGCCGCACTCGTTGCGGTCGCGGGCTTTTGCGTGGGCGCCCCACCGTCGAAGAACGGCGCCGCGCGCTGCGTCGCGAGCGTGTTACCCTCGGGTCGTGCGTTTGCCTGCGTCGCACCTCGAGACGCGCGTCGGGAGCTCCCTCGGCCGATACACCCTGAACGCGCTCCTCGGCGTGGGGGGGAGCGCGGCCGTGTACTCCGCGACTCATCGCAACGGTCACAAGTGCGCGCTCAAGATCGTCCACGCGACGTACCAGCTCGCCGAGGCCGAGCTCGCGAGGTTCCGCCAAGAGCCGTATCTCGCCAACAAGATAGGCCACCCCGGCGTCGTCCGGATCTACGACGACGGCGTCGACGACATGGGAATGCCCTACTTCGTCATGGAGCTCCTCGAGGGCGAGTGCCTCGGCGAGTGGCTCACTGCGACGAAGCGACCCTCGATCTCGATGGTGCACCGGGCGCTCTTGGGTACGCTCGAGGTGCTCGAGAAGGCGCACGAAGTATGTGTTTTGCATCGTGACGTGAAGCCATCCAATCTCTTTCTTTGCAAAGATGGCTCGCTCAAGGTGCTCGACTTCGGCATCGCGCGCTCGGGGAACCTCTCCACGTTGACGGCGACGGGGACCGTACTTGGCACTCCCGCGTTCATGCCTCCCGAGCAGGCGCTAGGCCAAAAGGAGCGCTACGCCCCGTCGACCGACGTGTTCGCGGTCGGCGCGACGGGGCTCGTGCTCCTCCATGGCGGCGCGCTCCGGCAAGGAAACGAGCTCGCCCTCGCCGCGCTCATGCCGCTCCCGAAGCCGGCCGAGCTCGGCCTCGATGGCCCGCGCGCGTTTTTGCAGGTGCTCGAGAAGGCCGTGTCGTTCGATATGTCGGCGCGCTACGAGTCGGCCGCTTCGATGCGCGCCGCCCTCGTCGCGTGCACCAAAGAGGTGGCGGCGTGGGACGGCGTGGAGACGCGCGCCGTGTATGCCGACGACAAACGGACGGTTCGCGCAGAGATGGTCCACGTGGAGGGCCAGCCAACCGAGATCCTCGTCCTCGCGAAACGAATCGACGACGCGGTCACGATCGTGCAGCCGCGGCCGCCGGAGCGTCGCGAACCTTCGGAGCCTCCGGGGCGCGGGCGCGCGTCGCTCGATCCGAGCCCGATGGCGGTCCCGTCGACGCTCACGCGATCCGAGCCCGAGCCGCTGTCGGAGGCGCCGATGTCCGATGGTTCCATGGCGGCGCTGCGTTCGGGGGCTCGCGGTCGCGGCGCGTCGCCGTGGCTCGCGCTCGTGGTCGGCACCGTGATCCTCGCCCTCGGCGCGGGGCTCTTCGCGGCGAGGTGGTCCGAGAGCCACGCCGAGCCGAAGGCGATGCCGTCGCCGCCTGGAAAATGATCAGCCCGCGCTGGTCGCGACCATTTTCTCGAGGAGGAACAGCGCGGTCGCCTTGCGCGGGCCTGCGTCGCTCGGCCCGACGCAGCTCGGGCAGCCCCCTTCGCAAGGACAGCCCGCGATGAGCCGCTCCGCGCGGAACAAGAGCTCGCGACGGTTCTGGTAGAGCCGCTCCGAGAGCCCGGTGCCACCCGGCACGTGCTCGTAGACGAAGAGCGTAGGATCGTAGCCCGGGCGTGGGCCCCCGCGCGAGGAGCCTAGCCGCTCGCCGGAGGCTTCGTCCGTCGGGGCGTCGCCGAGGGTGGTCCCGAGGTCGCGCGGATCGCACATGAGGGCGAGGGTGCCGACGAGCTCGAACGCGACGCCGACCCCGCGGAGGCCGTCGATCGCCTGCGCGCGACCGCCTATGACCTCGTTGCAGACCGCCTCCGGTATGGCGAGCCAAAACGCGGTCGTGTGCATTTGGAGCTCGGGGAGGTGGACCTCTCCGTAGCCCGTGTTCTCGTGGGTGTGGAACTTGATCTTTTTGTAGCCTACGACCTTCTCTACGAGGCTCACCTCGCCGTGGCCGGCGCGAAAGCCGCCGCTCGTGCTCTCCCCGGCGAGCGGCCCGTGAGTGACCTCCTCGAGCACCGTGATCTGCACGTAGGTCATCGCGTCGGTGTAGTAGTCCGGCTCCACTTTGCGCACGTACGCCTTGTGGTTTTCGTAGTCGAAGCGCTCGACTTGCCAGCACTCCGCGTCATGCTGGTAAATGGCCTGTTCGTGGACCATGGTGTGAGCGCCGCGGAAGTCGATCTCCGCGAGGACGGCGCCGTTCGTGCTCCCTTGGTCGATGATGACCACGTTGTCCCAAGAGACGGAGCGGAGCGAGACGTGGTTCGCGGGATAGGCGTCGGACGCCCAATGAAACGTGCCCTTCGCTTCGTGGAGCACGCGGTGCCGCACCAAGAACTCGAGCGCGGAGCGGGTGTCCTCCACCTCGAGGGGGCCGAACGCCTCGTTCGCTTTGAAGGGCAGCTCGAACGCGGCGCACTTCAGGTGTTGAACGAGAATTTCGGCGTTTTCAGGGTCGATTCGCGCCTCTTCCACCGGCGCACCGAAGAGGAACGAGGGCTCCCGCGCGAGGTATTGGTCGAGGGGCGCGCTCGACGTGACGAGCACGCACACACTCTCCGCGCCGCGCCGGCCCGCGCGCCCGAACCTCTGCCACACCGCCGCGATGCTGCCCGGGTATCCGGCGCACACGACCGCGTCGAGATCACCGATGTCGATCCCGAGCTCGAGCGCGTTGGTCGCGACGACACACAAAATCTCGCCAGCGCGGAGCTTGCGCTCGATCTCGCGCCGTTTGTCCGGGAGATAGCCGCCGCGATAGCCCATGATCGCGCCAGGATCGATCTCGCCGGCGACCCGCTCGCGGAGGTAGCGGAGCATCATCTCGACCGCGTTTCGCGAGTGCCCGAACACGATCGTGGGCACACGCGCGCGGACGAGATCGGTCGTGAGCTTCACCGCTTGTTTCACGTAGCTCGCGCGAATCCCGAGCTCCGCGTTCACGACCGGCGGGTTGTACACGAAGAACCGACGCGAGCCCTGCGGGGCGCCGCTCTCCGTGATGGCGTGCACGTCGGCCTCGTCGAGCCCGAAGAGGCGCGCGGCGTGCTCGCGA
>JAAFHV010000025.1:0-2701 GCA_013297655.1 Myxococcales bacterium
GGGACGGGCTTCCCGGCCACGTCTTTGCCGTTCGGATCGATCGCGGGCAGCTTCGTGGCGTCGACCCTGTCCGAGAATTTGCCGTCCTTGGCGTGGCAGAGGTCGCGGAAGCTGGCGCCGGTGAGGTCTTCGCGGAGGGCCTGCGCGCCGACCCGATCGCACAAGATGCCGTACATCTCGGTGCCGAGGCTCGCCCGCTTGGGAGGGGTTCGTTCGGTGTCGAGCTCGTTGCAACCGGACGTGGCCGCCGACGCCCCGAGCACGACGGCGCAGAGGCCGAGGGTACGGACGGCTCGGAGGCCCAGCTTCCGCGGCGCGCTCGAGGCCTCGCGCCTCTGGAGCGATTGAGAGGCCTCGCGCCTCTGGAGCGATTGAGAGGCCTCGCCAGTCTCATTTGCACCACGACCCAAACCAATGACAAAGCGCATCGAAACCGCCTCCAGTCGAAGAACGCTCGTCGCCCACGAGCGGCCTCGGGATTCGCTCGGTATTCTTATCGATGCGCCGGTCTGGAGCGAGCGCCCATGCGTCGCGTCAAGTCGTTTATGCAGTGCGTAATGCCTGGGCCCGCGAGGGGCCGGTCGGGCGCGCGTTTGGCAGGTGTTTCACCCTGACGCGCGACGAGTCTTTCGTCCGTCGCGTTCGCCGTTTAGCGTGGCGCTTCTCACCCTCGACGGAGCCACGAATGAGCGCATCCCCCCTCAAGGTCAAGACCACCGCCCTCATCCTCGCCGCCGGCCAGGGCACCCGCATGAAGAGCAACCTGCCGAAGGTGCTTCACCCCGTGTGCGGGCGCCCGCTCGTCGGATATCCCGTGCAAGCCGCGTTTGATGCGGGGTGTCACGACGTCGTGGTGGTCGTGGGGCACGGCCGCGAGCTGGTCGAGGCGTACCTCGCGAAGGCCTTCGGCTCGCGGGTTCGTACGGCGCTGCAGGTGGAGCAAAAGGGCACCGGGGACGCCGCGAAGGCGGGGCTCGCGGCGATCCCGGAGGGCACTGAGCGTGTGCTCATTTATTACGGCGACGTGCCGCTCCTCTCGGGTGAGGACGTTCGGGTGGTGGCGGAGAAGCTCGACGACGATCCGATCGCGGGTCTCTCGCTCGCGATTTGTTCGATCGACAATCCGCAGGGCTACGGGCGCGTGCTGCGCGACGCGACGGGGCACATCGTCGAGATCCGCGAGCAAAAAGACCTGAAGACCGACGACGAGCGCGCGGTCCGTGAGATCAACCCGGGCATCTACGCGGCGAGCCTCGGGTTCTTGCGCGAGGCCCTCGAGAGCCTCCAGCCGAACAACGCGCAGAAGGAGTACTACCTCACCGACATCGTCTCTCACGCGGCGAGCGTGGGAAAGCGCGTGCTCGGGGTGCCCTCGCGCGCGGACGTCATGGAGGGCGCCAACGATCGCGCCCAGCTCGCGGGCCTCGAGGAGCAGATGCAGGCCCGCATCGTGAAGAAGTGGCGCCTCGCGGGCGTGACGGTTCGTGAGGGCGCCCGGATCGAGTCTGGCGTGACGCTCGGGAAAGACGCGACGATCGAGGCGTACGCCGTGCTACGCGGCGCGACCACGATCGGCGAGGGGGCGTTCGTGGACGTGGGCTCGGTGCTCACCGACGTGGTGGTCGAGGAGGGCGCGCACCTCAAGCCGTACACCATCGCCTCGCAGTCGACGATCGGAAAAAAGGCGCAAATAGGCCCGTTTTCGCACCTTCGTCCAGAGAGTGTCATCGGCGAGGACGCGCACGTCGGCAACTTCGTCGAGACGAAGAAGACCACCATGGACAAGGGCTCGAAGGCGAACCACCTCGCCTACCTCGGCGACGGCGTCATCGGCGCTGGGGCCAACATCGGAGCCGGCACCATCTTCTGCAACTACGACGGCTTCCAGAAGCACACGACCACGATCGGCGCGGGAGCGTTCATCGGGAGCGACTCGCAGCTCGTCGCGCCGATCACGATCGGCGATGGCGCTTACGTCGCGACGGGGACCACCGTCACGAAGTCCGTCCCGGCCGACGCGCTCGCGATCTCGCGCGTGAAACAAGAGAACAAGGAAGGCTACGCGTCGAAGCTCCGCGGGCGCATGAAGGCCGCAAAAGAAGCGGCCGCCGCGAAGAAGAAGTGAGCCTCCGGGGCGCGCGGCTTCGCCCCGTCGCCCTGGGGCAAAATCGGGCATCCGTGCGCGCGCGCCCACCCCACACGATCGCACACACGCTGTCGCGTGCGCCGTTTTTGCACATGGTTCTCTGATGTTGGGCTCGGTCGTGGGGCCGGCGCGGTCCTTGCGATGGCAGGAGCATGACCCAGCCCGCACGCCCGATCCACGCGCCGCCGCCGCCGCCACCCGAGCCCGCGCCGAGCCCCGCCCCGCCTCCGGAGCGACCCGATGGTGTGCCTCCGTCGCCCACCCACGCGATGGCCGAGGCTGCCGTCGTGAGCGCGGCCGTCGCGGGGGCGATGCTCGGCGCCGTCGCGGGCCCAGTCGGCATGGCGGCGGGCGGGGCGATCGGCTCTGCCGTCGGTGTGCTCGCGGGGATCACGTTGGAGCGCGATGCCCACGACGATGTGGTTCACGACCGCGAGCTCGATGACACGATCGGGGTCAACGAGGGCAGCCTCGGCACGGCCCCCGAGAACAAACACCCGAGCGCCGAGGTGCTCGCCGAGTCACGCGCGAACGACGAGGCGCGCGCCCGATCAT
>JAAFHV010000025.1:2711-56723 GCA_013297655.1 Myxococcales bacterium
CCACGCGTCGTTTGGCTGCGGAAGCGCTCAGGCGCCGTCGAGCACGCGCTTGAGGCTCTTCGGCAAAAGATCGTAGGCCTCGGCGGCGGCGACGAGGCCCGCGTTCTGCGCGACGTTGACGAGGAACTCGCGACCGTACGGCGTGCCTCGGAGCCCGTCGACCCGAAGCACGAGGCGCGGCATCGCACGTTCGATCGCGTCCTTCGCCTCGCGAAGCCTCCCCAAGTCGACGTACGTGTCGTGGAGGGCGAGGAACGCGGGCGCTTCGTTCAGGAGCGAAGGTGAGCCGTCCTCGAGTAGGGTCACCGCTTCGAGCGCGAGCTCGTGTGCGCGTTGCGGCTCGCCGAGTCGGCGCTCCGCTTCGGCCCAGACCCCGAGCGCGACGGGCACGAGGTCGAGCATCCTCGTCGAGCGGTACGCCCCCGCGGCGGTTCGGAGGAGGACACGCGCGCGCTCGACGTCGGACAGCTCGGCGCTGCGAAGGAGCTCGACCCCGCGGTAGTAGAGCACCCCGAGCGTCGCGCGATCGTGAGGAACCCACCCACCGGACGCGGCGCCATCGGCGATGCGGCGCGGCTCCGCGAGCATCTCCGCGACGTCGTCTTGGCCGCCGTAGGTGGACGCCCAGCAGAGCAGGATCATCTGCCCGTGGCGCACCACTCCCGCGCCGCCGACCGCTTGCCCGAGGGCGATGCCCGCGTCGATCGCGAGGCGGGCTTCGGCGCGCGCGCCGACCGTCGTGAGCGCGAAGCCCACGTTGATCGTGAGCATCGCTTCTTGTGTCTTGAGACCCGCCTCGCACGCCGCTTGCGCAGCGCTTCGTCGCGCCTCGAGCGCCGCACCCACCTCGCCGCGCGCTTGGCGTACGACGGCGAGGGTCTGCCACGCGTCGACCGCGGCGGCAGGGATCCGCTGACGCGCCGCGATCTCGAGCAGCTCCTCCGCCACGTCCGCGGCGCGATCGAGCTCACCGCCGAAGGCCGATCGCGACGCGAGCACCGCAGCGCTCTTCGCTTCTTCGTCGAAAAGCCCCAGCTTTCTCGCGGACTTACGAACCTCTTCGAGGCCCTGCGACGTGTCCGGTAGACCGCCTTTGGCGTCCTCGTAACGAAGCTTCGCGCCGAGCCAGCGCACCTCGCTCGCGGCGTCGAACTTGGCGTCCTCCATCGCCGCGATCGCGGTCTCGCGGTCGGCGGCGCGAGGGTCGAGGCGCACGTGAGCTTCGTCGAGGAGCTGCGCGCGAACGAACTGGGTCGGCTTGTCCTCCGCGAACGCGAGGGCCTTCTCCGCGAACGACGCGGCGTCGGCGTGGGCGCTCGTCGCGAGGGCGCGTCGCGCCGCGCGCTCGAGGAACGTGGCGGCCTCTTTGGGTTTTCCGCCGAGCTCGAGGTGGCGCGCCACCGTCGCGTCGTCCTCGCCCATCTTGGCGAGCCAAAGGCCGGCCTTGGCGTGCAGATCGTGGAGATCGTCCTCCCCGAGCGACGCGTAGGCGACCTCGCGGGTGAGCGCGTGCTTGAAGGCCCACTCGCGCGTGTCGCGGAACCGCGAGCTCGCTTGTTCGACCAGGAGCTCCGCCGCCCCGAGCGCGCGCAAGGCCTCGTGCCCTCCGCGAACTCCGAGCGCTTCGAGCCCGGCGTCCCAGCCTTGGAGGCCGAACACCGAGAGGCGCGCGACGGACTCGCGGAGATCCTCGTCGAGCGCGTCGAGGTGCACTTGAATCGCCGCTTCGATCGTGAGCGCACCGGTCGCGTCGCGCCCTTGCGCCGCGAGACGCGAGAGCTCCTCCGCAAACAGGGGCGAGCCCGACGCCTGCGCGGCGATCGCCTCCAAAAGAGCCTCGCCGCTCTCTCCGAGGGCGCGCTCGCCGAGCATTGCCTTCGCGATCGCGCGCACGGTCCGCTTCGCGAGCGGCCGGAGCTCGATCCGCACGTGATCGCGGCCCGAGAAGCGCTTCCCGTTCTCACGGACGAACGCGGGGCGCGCGCTGATGAGCACGCAGAACGGGTGCTTCACCGCGCGCCCCATCACGTGGTCGAGCCAGGCGAGGCTCTCCGAGTCGGCCCACTGCGCGTCCTCGAGGGCGAGCAACAGCGGGGCGCGCGCGGTGGAGCTCAGGGTGGCCTCGGTGAGCGCGAGCCAAAGGGCGTCGCGCGCGCCACGAATGTCGACCGACTCGGGGAGCGCCTCGTTCGTGAGGAGCCTCCCGAGCAAATCGCGTTGCAGCGAGTCGAACTGGGCGGGCCGATGAGGGATCAGCGCCGAGAGCGCGTCCATCAAGTCGTCGCGGCTCGCGCCTTTCGTGAGCCCGGTGAGGGCGCGCGCGATGTCGCTCATGACCCCGAGCGCTTGGCCCTTCGAGAACGACTCGCAGCGCACGAGGGCGAGCTTCGGCGACAGCGGATGAGAGCCGATGCCCGCGAGCGCTTCACGAACGAGCCTTGTTTTTCCGATCCCGGGTAGGCCCGTGACGGTGATGAGGATCGCGGTCTTGTCATCGGCGCTGCGCTCGAAGCCGGACATGATCTGCGCGAGCTCGGCCTCGCGGCCCACGAACGGCGCGCCGCCGACGAGCTCGCGACGCGCGACGACCGCGTTGCCGACGACCGCGGTTCCGTCGGCGCGGAGCAAAAACTCGTAGCGACCGCGGGCGAGCTCGCTCGTGGTCGTGTCGGCGAGGACCTGGCCACGACGTGCGTCGCGCGCGAGGGCCGCGGCGCGGTCGACCACTTCGCCGGTGGGCTTCGTGCGATCGATCCGCGACCTTCCGGTCGCGATCCCGACCGCGGAGTTGGTCTTCGCGAGGCGCATGCCCAAATCGAGGGCGCGCGCGGCTTCGTCCCCGAGGGTCTTTTGTACGCCGAAGTGCGCGACGATCGCGTCGCCGCCGAGCTCCGTCGCTTCGGCTCCGCGCGCACGGAGGTGCGAGAGCAGGCGATGGCGCGCGGGCCCCTTCGGGACGAACGTGGCCAAGATGCTCGTGACGAGGCGCTGCCCACCGAGGCCGCGCGAGGTGGAGAGCACGATGCTCCCGATGCTCATCGGCGGCTCGGTGCTCGTGTCGAACGCGCTCTGCGCCTCCGGGCTCTCGAGGTCGGCGCGGATGCGGCGAAGCTCGCGCGACACGTCGGCCGCGCTCGACGGGCGCTCGTCGGGGAACGTGGAGAGGAGCTGGCCGATGAGCTCGTCGAGGGCGAGAGGCGCGTCGGGGAAGAGCTCGCGGAGGCGCGGGGCAGGGGTGGTCACCAGCTTCGCGAGGACCGCGATCGGCGTCGGCCCTACGTGAGGTGGTCGTCCGGTCAGCATCTCGAAGAGGGTCGCGCCGAGGCTGTAGATGTCGGACCGAATGTCGACCTCCGACTCGCCGCGCGCCTGCTCGGGCGCCATGTAGGCGGGGGTCCCCACGATCGCGCCGGTCTTGGTGAGGCGCGCGTCTTCGGCGCTCGCGACCCCGAAGTCCACGAGCTTGATGGTCATTTCGCCGACTTGATTTTCGCCGGAGCCCACGAGGAACACGTTCGAGGGCTTCACGTCGCGGTGCACGATCCCGTGCTCGTGCGCGTTCGCGAGCGCATCGGACACTTGCGCGGCGATGTCGATCGCTTCTGCGACGGTGACCGGTTTGCGCTTTTGGCGCTGCGCGATGTCTTCCCCTTCGAGCCACTCCATCGCGACGAACGGCTGGCCCTCGTCGAGCTGGCCGAACGCGACGACCTTCACGATCCCGGGCGACGAGAGCCCCGCCAAGATGCGGCCCTCGCGCGCAAATCGAGCTTCTTCGCCCGCATCGACGCCGGAGATCGCGATGACCTTGAGCGCCACGGTCTGCGCCGTGATCCGATCGAGGGCGCGGAACACGATGCCGACGCCGCCGCGGCCCACCTCGCGCTCGATGACGAAGCGCCCGCCCATCACCAGCGCCGAGTCCGGGCTCTCCCCCAAGCCCATCATCGTGGAGCCTCTGCGTTTTTCTCGGGGAGTGACGTGGCTCTGCGGTCCTCGCCGAGGAGGAACACCTCGTAGCTGTTCGCGCGAACGCCCTCGGGTCGCAAGGTGCGCTCCTTCGAGAAGTGCCGCTTCACCGCCGCCTGCGCGAGCGTGAAATCCTCGCCCATGAAGATCTTGCCGACGAACGCGCCGCCCGGCTTGAGGAGCGCGACCGCCACGTCGAGCGCGCGCATGAACAAATCGAAGCTCCGCGTCTGGTCGCTCAGCCGGTTGCCGGTCGTGTTCGGGGCCATGTCCGATAGGACGACGTCGTAGGGCGAAAACTTCGACAGCGCCTCGGTCTCGAGCGAAAGAGCGTCACCGATGAAGAACTCGGCGTACGGCGGGAGCGCTACCTCGAGCGGCTTCAGGTCCATGGCGAGCAGGTGCCCTTTCGCGCCGATGCGTTGGGCAGCATAGAGGGACCAGCTCCCCGGCGAGGCTCCCAAATCGAGGACACGCTGGCCCTGTCGCAAGAGCCGCACCCGGTGATCGATCTCCTCGAGCTTGAAGACGCTGCGCGCGGGGTAGCCCGCTTTTTTCGCCTCGGCGGTGAAGTGATCCTGGCCTTTGTAAGGGTTTTTACGCTTCACGTGCACGCCCTTCGCTCGCTGCGCTCGGTCGGCATAGGCATCCCGTTCGCCTCCGGCTTCACTCGCATGTTCGCTCCGCAACGCGTGGGCGGCCTGCCCCACGAACACCAGCACGCCGCGATCCCATGGACCGGGGCCGAGGATCGAAACCGATCCACGGCCTCCCTCTTGTCGCCCCTTTCGTCGCGAAAATCACGGCATTTCTCGTTGGCCCCGCCGTTGCAATCCGTGGGAGCACGAGGTGTCGTCGTGACCATCAAGAGCCTTTTCCACGTCAAGTCGCGCTCGATTCGTCCCGCCCCGGCGAAGGATCCGGTCCCCGGCGAGGCCGTGGACGTCGCGGTCGAGTGGGAACAAGACCGCCCTCTTCGCGGCGTCTCGGAGGCTTCTTGGTCGCGCTCGCGCGGCTGGTCTACGGAAGACTGAGCTCGGTCGAGGTCGTCGAGCAGGGAGAGAGGGCGCCGCGCACGAGCTCGACGCCCTCGCTTCATTTTTCGCCGCTGCGTCGGCCATAGCCCAGGTCTGAAACGCGGAACAAAAAAGGCGACGAGCCGGTGCCCGTCGCCCTCGCGTCATGACGGCTCAGCCCTCAGAACGTGCCGACGACGCCCACGCTCCCAGGCCCGAACACGGGAGTGATGTTGATCTTCGCGAGGTCGTTTCGGACCGCGATCGTCTTCGGGGCGGCGAGGCCAGTGATGAGCATCGCGGCGCCGGCGGCCTGGGCGAGCCCGTCGATGACGAGGATGACCTTTCCGGATTGGCTCCCCGTCTCGCCGAGGTACATGAACGGGCCGGCGACCGGGACGTAGAGCACGCCCGCGTTGCCGCTGCTGGTGTCGTTGATCGCCGCAGCCGTGAGCGCGGTGAGGATGTACATGCTGCCGAACGTGACGGCGCCGCCGATGACGAGCCCTTTGCGAATGCGGGTCTCGAGGTGGTAGCCGGGCGGCGGCGTGCGCTCGTCGTCCCAGTCCATGTGCGCGGGGCCGGACATGGCGATGCTCTGCGGCACGTACGAGGGCTGCGTCTGCTGAGCGAGCGGAGTGGGGTACTGGCCGTTCGCGTTCGGTTGAACGACAACGACTTGAGGAGGCTGCTGCTGCTCGGGGCCGGTGGCCGACTGGGCCTGGGCGACACTGGGCAGCGCGGCGAGGGTAAGCGAGGCGGCGGTGAGGGCGAGGAAGGAGCGGAATTTCATGGGCAGTCCGATCCTATGCGATCGGCGTGCCGGTGAAAGATCGACCTGCAGGCCTTGATTTTTAGCGGAATCGTGATTGTTACGGCGATGTTAGCTCGCAGTGTGACCGTTCCATCACGGTTCTACTGTCTGTTTCGTCACAGCCTCGAGCCTGCCAGGGAAGGCAGAGAGCGAAAAAACGAGAACGCCCCACACGAGCCGTGCGGGGCGTTCGACGATGGTCGCTGACGAACCTGCGATCAGCCGCCGCGCTTGATGCGCTTCTTCACGGCGTGACGAACGGTGACGATGCCGGACTTGGAGCCGGGGATGCCGCCCTCGATGAGGAGGAGGCCCTTCTCGGCGTCGACGCGGGCGATCTTGAGGTTCAACACGCTCACGGTCTCGTTGCCGTACTGTCCGCCCATCTTGAGGTTGGGGAGGGTACGACCGGGGGTCATGTTGGTACCGATCGAGCCACCGTGACGGCGGTACTCGTGCGTGCCGTGCGTCTGCACGCCGCCCGCGAAGTTCCAGCGGCGCATGACGCCGGTGAAGCCGCGGCCGCGGGTGACGCCCTGCGCGTCGATGAACTGGCCCTCGGTGAAGACCTCGTCGAGCTTCACGGTCGCGCCGATCTCGAATTTGGCGGCGAACTCGGCCTCGCAGCGGAGCTCACGGACGACGCGCTTGGGGGCGACGTTGGCCTTCTTGAAGGCGCCCATCTCGGGCTTGGTGACGTGCTTCTCTTTCACGTCGTCGAAGCCGTAGATGAGGGCGGTGTAGCCGTCCTTCTCGACGGTGCGCTTGCCGACGACGACGAGCGGGGCCGCCTTCACGACGCACACGCGCTTCACGGTGCCATCGGGGGTGAAGTACTGGGTAAAGCCGATTTTTTCGCCGATGACGCCGGGCTGCGTATTCATGTTCGATCTTCCTTGCGTACCCCAGAGGATCCCACTTCGGATCGCTGGCCGTTTGGCGTTTTCTCGGGTTTTTGCCCTAAAAACCGGTCCACCAGGGTACGCTGGACCAGGGAGAAGCTCCACGCCGCGAGCCACCTCGCGGGGCGCGCACCATGTCAAACGGCGGGGTACGCGTCAAGCTCGGCCCGCCCGGAATCTCACTCTCCCGCGACCGCCATCGTGACCGTATCGCTCACGGAAGACTCGGCGCGTGATCAGCGAAGCGCGGTGGCGGCGGCGAGCAGCACACCGCCCACGCCGAGCGCGGCGACGAGACCTGCGGGCATCGCCTTCTTCGTCTTCATGAACGCGGGCAAGAAGCGACCCACGAGCGCGAGCGACACGAGCCCGCTCAGCACCGCGGCGGCGACCGTGCGACCGGTGCAGTAAAGACCCGAGGAGGCGAACAGCAGCGCACCAGAGGCGACCCCCGCGACGAGCGACGGTTTGCTCTTCGCCTTCACGAAGCCCATGACGCCGCCTCCCGCCGCGACGAGACCAAAGACCGCAAAGTACGTCGAGGCGAGGTAGCTCATCGCCGTTGGATACTCGAGAAGGCACGGCGCGTCTCGCGCGACGAGCGCGTGACGGCGGACCTTCAGGCGTCGGTGAGCTTGCCCGCCGCCATCGTGTAGCGAGCGTGCGCCGCGTTCGAGAGCCCCTCGTCGTGGGTGACCGCGATCACGGTCGTCCCCGCTTCGGCCTGCTCTCGAAAGATAGCCGCGATTTCTACTTTGCGCTTCGGATCGAGGGCGCTCGTAGGCTCGTCGAGGAGGAGCACCTTGGGCTTCAGCACGAGGGCACGCGCGAGCGCGACCCGCTGCGCTTGTCCACCCGAGAGCGACTCCGGCATCGCGGTACGTTTTGGTGCGAGCCCGAGCCTGTCGAGGGTCGCGTGCGCGCGTGCCTCTGCCTCTTGGGCACCCAGTCCGCAAACGTGGCGGAGGGCGAGCGTCACGTTCGTCGTCACGTCGAGGTGAGGGAAGAGGTTCGCGTCTTGGAGCACGAGCACACACGCGCGTCGGAGCGCGACCTTCGTCGCCTCGGGCGTCGCGCCCGCCGCGAGGGAAATCCCCGCGACCGAGACCTTCCCCTTGGCGAACGGCAGGAACCCCGAAAGCACCCGGAGCAACGTCGATTTCCCGGATCCGGACTCGCCGACGAGCGCGGCGAACACGCCTTTTTCGAGGGTCATCGACACGTCGTCGAGGCGCAGCGTGTCGCCGTCGCGCACCGTCACGTTTTCGATCGTGATCACGTCTCCACCTCCACGTTCTCGACCTTGGCCTTCTTTTCGAAGCGTCGCGCGAGGCGGGAGAGCGGGTAGCTCATGGCCAAGTACAAGATCGCGCAGGCGAGCCCGGGACCGCCCCACGCCCGCACGTCCACCGCCGTGATCGACATCTGCTTCGTGAGCTCCACGACCGTGATCACCGAGACGAGCGAGCTGTCTTTCAAGAGCGACACGAAGTCCGACGTGACGTTCGGAAGCGCGAGGCGCACGGCTTGCGGGATGACCACGCTCCGCACCACACGAAGGCGCGTCATGCCGAGCGCGAGCCCCGCCTCCACGTGACCATGAGGCACGGCTTGGATCCCCGCGCGGTACGCCTCGGCCTCGTAAGCGGCGTAGTTCATCCCGAGGGCGAGCACCGCCGCGGCGGGGGCGGGCAGCTTGAGCCAAGGCGCGAGCCCGAAGTAGAGCAAGTAGAGTTGGAGCAAGAGCGGTGTGCCACGCATGATCTCCACGTAGGTCGTCGTCGCGTAGGCGAGCGTCTTTCCACCGTAGGTACGCGCACATGCGAGCAGCAAGCCGAGCGGCGCCGCGATCGCCATCCCCGCGAGCGAAAGCGACAGCGTGACGAGCGCGGCGCGCACGAGGAGCAGAAAGCGCGACGCGTCGAAGCGGGCCTCGTCGGCCTCTGGAGCCTGCGGCAGCGCCGAGATCGTGGGGGGGGGCCCCGCGCCGCCGTCGATGCCGCCGTCGCTCTCCGTCTCGCGCACGGGCTGTCCGAGGGCGCGCGCCTGGTCTTGTGCGGTCCACGTGAGGAGGCGCTCGTCGCGGGCCTCCCACAGCTTCGCGCGCTCCAGGATTTTGCGGAGCTCACCCACGCTCTCCATTTCGGCGAGCGCGCGATCGACCGCGTCGCGGAGCCCGGGCTCGCTACGTTTCGTCGCGACCGCGTAATTTCCCTGCTCCACGTCGCCGGCGACGACGAGCCCCTTGCGTCCGACCGAGTACCGCGCGGCGATGAGATCGTCGAGGAGCACCCCGTCGATGCGACCCTGCTCCAAATCGATGTAGGGCTCGAGGCAGCCCTCGTACGGCACGGCCTCGCCGCCGCTCTCGCGCACGATCTCGAAGGAGCGCGTGCCCGAGAGGGAGCCGATCCGCTTCTTGGCCATCCCCTCGCGCGTGGCGGGGAGTCTCGCGTTCGCGCGCACGGTGAGCCGGGATGCGTACGTCTTGTACGGACGCGTGTAGAGTACACGTTTCGCGCGCGACGCGGTCATCTCGAAGCCGTTCAGGACGACGTCGAACGAGTCGCGCTCGAGCGACGGGACGAGGTTCGACCAGTCGTTCTGGACGAACTCCGCCTTCGCACCGAGGCGCTTGGCGATCCCGTCCGCGATCTCGACCTCGAAGCCGACCCGCTCGCCCTTGGCGTTCTCGTGCACGAAGGGCTCGCCGCCTTGCACGTCGCCTCCCCAGCGGAGCACCTTCGTGCGCGATATCCGCGCGAGGCCCGGGTCCGGAACGAGGAGCGGACCTTCGGCGCGCGCCGGCACCGTGAGCACGGTGACGAGCGCGCACGGCAGGAGCGTGAGGGCCACGAGGCACGTTCGAGCAGACACGCGCCCGAGCCTACCGAGGGTCGACGGCGAGGATCGCTTCCATTCTCGAAAGGCGCGCCCGCCGCAAGGCAGGGACGCGGGCGCCTTCGTGTCCGATGGCAACGCGTGCGACGCGTCGTTCTCTGCCGATACTGATCCGCCTCGTCCGACGAGGTGCGCGCGAAGACGCATAAAAATAGCGCGATCGACCCGGGCATCGAACGTTCGGGGGGCCGTCTTCATTTTGGAGCGCATCGAAACGCGGGCGGTCGTGATGGCGGTTCGCGACCTTGGGGGTTCCTGTTCCACGCCGGCCCCATCACGGTCCACGGTCGGCGCGACTACCCGTCGCACGGAGCCCGTCGAACCCCCGTGCCGGCTTGCGGCCGAGTGAGCGCGGTCAGCTCTTGAAGTCGCCCGGCTTGAGGTCGAGGCGCCGCAGAAGATCGTAGAAGTCGGTGCGGTTCCGCCCCGCGACCTTCGCCGCGGAAGTCACGTTGCCGGCGCAGCGCGCGAGCACGGCGGTGAGGTAGGCGCGCTCGAACGCGTCGCGCGCGTCCTTCAATGGCGGAGGCTCGGGCGACGTGGGATCGGCGTACCCGAGGAACACCTCCGCGAGCGCGCGACCGAGCGCCTTCGGTGCGGCCGTGCTCGAGGACCCTGGGAGACCGATGCCGGGGAGGCGCTCGACGTCGACGGTGTCGCCGCGGGCGAGGAGGACCGCCGCTTCCATCGCGTTCGCGAGCTCGCGCACGTTGCCCGGCCATGGGTGGCTCGAGATCGCCGCGAGCGCTTCGGGGCCGAGGCTCGGCGTGGAGCGCTTGTGGCGCGCGGCGGCGCGCTCGAGGAAGAGCTCGGCGAGGAGCGGGATGTCGTCGGTGCGCTCGCGGAGGGGCGGCATCGCGACGGGGACCACACAGAGCCGATAGAAGAGGTCTTCGCGGAAGCGCTTCTCGGTCACTTCGACCCGCAAATCACGGTTCGTCGCGGCGACGATTCGCGCGTCGGTCTCTTCTTCTTTCGTGGATCCTACACGCGAAAATCGTCGCGTCTCGAGGACACGGAGCAGCTTCGCTTGAACCTCGAGCGACGCCTCGCCGACCTCGTCGAGGAAGAGGGTGCCCTTCCGCGCCGCGGCGAACAGGCCCTCGCGCGCCTCGCCCGCGCCGGTGAACGCGCCCTTCAGGTGGCCGAAGAGGGTGCTCTCGAGCAACGTGGGCGCGAGCGCGGCGCAGTTCACGGCGACGAACGGGCCGCCCGCACGATCCGAGAGCGTGTGGAGCGTTCGCGCGGCGAGCTCCTTCCCGGTCCCGGACTCACCGAGGAGGAGGACCGTCGCCTCGGAAGGGCCGAGGCGCGAGAGCACCTCGCGTACCTCGCGGATCGCGGCGCTCACGCCCACGATCGTGTCGCCTTGCGCCTCGTCGCCGACGAGCCTCCGCAGCCCACGCACCTCCCGGCGGAGCCGCGACGCCAGCGCGGCGTGCTCGACGTGCTGCAGGAGCTCGTGGTCGGAGAACGGCTTGAGCAAGAACCCGAAGGCTCCGCTTTGCATCGCGCGCACCGCCGTTTCGACCGAGCCGTGCGCGGTGAGCACGATGACGGCGACCTCCGGGCAACGCTCGCGCGCCTCGCGGAGCACGTCGAGGCCGTCCTCCGTGCCGAGGCGCAGGTCGAGCAGGACCACGTCGAGCGCCTCACGACCGAGCCGGTCTACCGCCGAACGCACGTCGTGCGCCATCGACACGTCGTAGCCTTTCGCAGTGAACCGCAAGTCGAGCAGCTCGCACAGCTCGACGTCGTCGTCCACCAGTAGAATGTTTCGGGAATCGTTCATGTTTTTGCTCATGATAGTTTCTCCGCGGGCAGGCTCATTCGAAAGGTGGACCCTGTCTCGTCGGACCGCTCGAGGTCGACGTCGCCGTCGTGGGCGCGGAGCACCTCGCGCGCGAACGCGAGCCCGAGGCCGAGGCTGAAGGGGCGCTCCACGCCGCTGACGGGAGCCGCCGCGAAGGGCGAGAAGAGATCCTTGCGCACGGCCTCGGGTACGCCGGGGCCATGGTCACTTACGCGCACCGTCACGATGCCATCGACGTCCTCGGCCTCCACGACCACCACGCCCCCCGTCGCGGTCACGCTCGCCGCGTTTCGGAGCAGGTTCGCGAGCGCGCGCTCGAGGAGCGAGGCGTCGGCCCACACCGCCCGCTTCGGCGCATGCTCCACGCGGAAGGTGATTTCTCGTCGCGCGGCCGCCTCGCGCTCCGACACGATCGCCGCGTCGACGATCGCGCTCACGGTCGTGTCGCACGCGACCTTGAGCGGCTGCCCGGAGCGGAGACGCGAGAGATCGAGCAGCGTCGTGACGAGGCGCACCTCTTCTTCGCAGGCGCGCCGCGCGAGGGCGAGGACCCGGTTTTGTTTCGGGGTGAGCTCGCCCAAGGTGCCGTCGCCGAGGAGGGCCAGCGCTTCGCGAAGGCGCGCGAGCGGCGTGCGTAGCTCGTGCGAGACGTTCGCCAAGAAGCCTTGTTTCAGCTCGTCGATCTCCTGGATCCGAAGGCGCATGCGCTCGAGATCGCGGCCGAGCTCGCGCACCTCGTGAGGACCGGCGAGGACCTCGATCGGCTCGAACGACCCTTCGCCGAGGCGGGTCGCGGCGCTCGCGAGGGCGCCGATCGGCTTGGTCACGCTCGCGGCGGTGGTGCGCGCGACGACGACGGCGACGATGGCGGCGAGGACCGCGACGACACCACCGAGGGTCGCGCTCGTCACGCCGATGCGACGCGCCTCGTCCTCGTCCTCGCGGATCCTCACGTGGAGCTCGTTCAGCCGCGCGACCCACGCGTCAGTGAGATCTTCGTCGAGCTGGATGCGATCGCGCTCGACGCTAGGATCGCGGAGCGTCTTGCAGGTGTCGCCCGCGGTCGCCTTCACCGCGAAATCCCTGTAGCGCGTCGCCGACACGATCACGGCGCCGGCAGCCTTCACCTGTTGCTCGTGCACCCCCGCGGTTCGAAGCACACGATCGAGCTCGTCGCGCGCAGCGACGAGATCCGCCCGCGCGATCCCTTCGCTCCCGAGATCGCAGCGCGCGCGCCCGTGACGAGCGGCGACCTCGACCGCCCATGCGGCGCGGTGCACACCCTCCTCCGCGTCGAGACCGGAGAGCTCGTCTTGGCGCACGACCGCGACGAGGCCCACCATGCGAAGCAGCCCCTGCAGCGTAGCGACGAGCGCGAGCACCACCAAGATGGCGAGCGCGCCGTGGCTCATGAGGAGTCGGCTCGCGAGAGATCGCGCCTTCATCGGCGCGGAGCATAGTCCTTCGCGCGCGTAACCATGCGCGTTCTCGGCTTGTCGGTGGGGGCCGACGCTGGCTCGCGCGTCTCCACGGAACGGGCTCAGCCGGATGCTTCGGAGGTCTCTCCCTCGCGAGGCGCGGCCTCCTCCGCGCGGCCACGCTGGAGCAGGTGGAGGATCGGTGTCGTCGCGAACGTGGTCACGAGCGCCATCACGACCATCATCGCGAAGAGCGTGGGAGAGAGCACGCGCAAGTCGAGCCCGATGTTGAGCACGATGAGCTCCATCAGGCCGCGCGTGTTCATGAGCACGCCGATCGTGGCCGCGTCGCGTCCGTCGAGTCCCGTGAGTCGCGCCGCGAGCGCGCTGCCGCCGAACTTTCCGAGGCAGGCGACGACGATGATCACGCCGCAAATCAGCCAGTTTTGGAGACCACTCACGAGCCCGATCTGGGTGCGCATTCCCGTGAACGCGAAGAACGCGGGGAGGAGGAACACGACGACCACGTCCTCGAGGCGCTGCTTCATGCTCTTCGCCAAGAGCGACTCGTGGGGCACGATCGCGCCCAACAGGAACGCCCCGAAGAGCGCGTGCACACCGATGCACTCCGTGGCGAGCGACGACAGCAGGAGCCCCACGAGCACGAGCGCGGTCGTCTGCTGGGTCACGTTGCGGACGAGCTCGTGGCGACGAACGGCGCGTTCGAGGAGCGGACGAACCACCGCGAGCATCACCGCGACGTACACGACCGTGAGCCCGATCGTCACGGTCGCGTGTCCTACCTTCGATTTGGCCACGCTCACCACGAAGGCGAGCAGGCACCACGCTGTCACGTCGTCGACGGCGGCGCAGCTAATCGCGATGACGCCAATGCGTGTCTTTTGAATTCCGCGGTCGGTGAGGATGCGCGCGAGCACCGGGAACGCGGTGACCGACATCGACAAGCCCATGAACAGCGCAAAAATGCCGAACGGAACGTCGCTCGACGACACCTGCGGGTAAATCCAAAGCGCGGCGACGGAGCCGAGCACGAACGGCGCGAGGATGCTCGCGTGCGAGATCGCGATCGTCGTGTGCGTCTTCTTGCGGAGGAGCGACGTGTCGAGCTCCAGTCCGACGAGGAACATGAAGAGCACCACCCCGACCTGCGCCAAGATCCCCAAGTAGGGCGCGACGGCAGGTGGCAGCAGGTATCCGGAGACGGAAGGAGCGAAGCGGCCGAGGAGCGACGGGCCGAGCATGATCCCGGCGATGACCTCGCCGACGACGGCCGGCTGCTGGAACCACTTGAAGGCCATGCCGAGCAGACGCGACGCGACGATGACGACGGCGAGCGCGAGCAGCACGTGGAAGAGCGTGTCGTTGTGAGCGGCCGGCGAGCCCTGCCCGAACGTCGCGGGCGAGGTGGGCGCGGGCGCGACGAGACCGGCGCCCGCCTTTCGAACGAGCTGGAACAGCGCCACCGTGACAACGACCATGACGCCGTAGGCGAGTAGCGTCTTTCCTTGGGTGGCGGGCGCAGGAGGGGGAGCCGAGCTCATTCGCCGCATCATGCCGAGGCCGTGTCCGCGAGTCGACCCGAAGCGCCTATGCCGCCCACGCCGCCATCTGCGAACGACAGAATTAAAGACCACGAGTGTATCTAAAATGTCTCGCCGCGTGCGTGTGGGCTCGTGCGTTCGAAAGAACGAACCCGCCGAGCCACGCGGACGAGCGCGGCGCGGCGGGTGCTCTAGAGCCCCGAATAGGTTGAATCCGTCGGGTTAGGGCGTGGGGTACGCGCAGCGGAAGCCGAGCTTGCCGTACTTGTTCAGCAGGTGCGACGAGTGAGTCGAGCCTACGCCGTGGCCCTCGAAGGAGCCGTTCTTCGCCCACGTCATCGACGACGCGAAGGGGGTCGCGGCGGTGGGAGCGCTGATCGTGCCCGTGATCTCCATGAGGCCGTCGTTGAGCGAGTGCCCGTTGGGGCCCCGTCCGCGGAGGCGACCCGGAGCCCCGACGAACACCATGTAGTCGGTGCCGATCATGTTCGGGTACTCGTAGCTGTAGTTGAAGTTCGCGAACTCGATCGACTGGCTCGCGTTAGGCGCGAACGGGCTGCCCGCGGCGCGGAGGCTCGCGTCGGTCGCGGTGGGGAAGCGGTTGCCCGCGAACGTGGCCGAGCCCTGTCCCTTCGGCGTCGGTGTCGCGCCCCAGGCGTAGGTGCTCGCGCCCCAGGCCGCGTTGTACTCCGCGACCGTCTGAAGGCGGCCGCCGTCCCAGATGCAGAACGCCTGCGCCATGAGGTAGTTCACGCACTGGAGGCCCTTGGTGTCGGCCGTGTCTTGGCTCTGCCCGTGGGCCGAGTCTTGGAGAGACGTCTGCACCGCGGGGGTCATCCAGTAGGTGTGGGTACCGGGCGAGTTGACGTAACAACCCGTGAGCGTCTGGGTGTTGTTGCGGAAGATGAAGCCGCCGAGATGGCGGTTCACGCTGGTGTACACACCTGCGATCGGCGTGGCATCGTTCTGCGAGCCCTCCGCGAGCTCCCCGGCGCCACCACCAGCGAAGCTCGTGGGGAGATAGGGGTCCCACGTCGCCGCCATCGGGCCCGCGGCGGTGATGCGCCCCGCGGCGCGCTCCGCTTGGATGAACGCGCGGACGTTGCCGCTCACAGCCGCGAGGAACGCGCGCATGCGCCCCGCGGTGACGCCGTACTTGCCGAGGTTCACTCCCGGCATGCCGGGCACCGGCGCCGTCGCGCAGCAGCTCTCGTGGTCGGCGCCTACTTGGCCGACCTCACCGCGCCCGCACGTGTTGCCTCCGTTGCGGACCACGCAGCTCGGTCGTGGTGCGCACTTGAAGTCGAACGCGCAGCCGTCCGAGGCGCAGTCGCTCGCCACTTTGCACACCTTGGCGGTCGTGCATTTCGGGTTGCCGGCGCCGCCGCAGTCGACGTCGGTCTCGTCGCCGTTCTTCACGGTGTCGGTCGGCGACGGAGCACGGCAGGTGCCGCCGGTGCACACGAGGCTCGTGCAATCGGAGCCGACGCCGCACATCTTGGTGTCGGCGCACGCGGGAGCGGTGGGGCCACCACAGTCGATGTCCGTCTCGGTGCCGTTCTGCACGCCGTCGATCGCAGGGGCGGAGCACAGGTTCGCGGTGCACACGCCGCTCGCGCAGTCGAGCTTGGCGCCGCACTTGAGGCCGGTGGCGCACTTCGGAGCGTTCGCCCCGCCGCAGTCGATGTCGGTCTCGTCGCCGTTGCGCGTGAGGTCGGTGCCGGTGGGCGGTTGGCAACGCAGGCCCTGCCCGTCGCCCGTGTCTTTGCAGACGATGCTCTTGCAGTCGTTCCGCGTGAGACACTTCTTTCCGTCCTCACAAAGCTTCCGCGAGATGCCGCCGCAGTCGACGTCGGTCTCGTCGTTGTTCTGGACGCCGTCGGTCAACGAGGCGGTCGCGCACTTGCCGGTGGGGAGGCAAATGTTGGAAGAGCAGTCGGCGGGCTTCTCGCAGTCCGGCTTGGGGCCGTCCGGCGAGGCGTCGGTCGACGGCGTGGTGCCCGTAGGGTTGGTCGTTGGCTCCGTTGTGGAGGTGGGGGCGGCGTCCGGATCGCCCCCGCCGGGCGTGGGGGTGCTGCTGCACGCCACCGGGACGGCCACGAGGCCAGCCAACATCACGAACCCGATCAGCCGTGTACGATTCATGTTCCTCCGGCGCCGAGGCGCTCCATCCTCGAGACTACGAGGAGTGGATGCGCGGCGCACGTGACGTGTTCGCGAAATTAGAAAATTCCGTTCTCGGTGGCACGCGTCACGCGTCCCGGCGCCAGAAATCGCGTCGGGCGGGCTCAGCGGGGGAGGGTGGCGAGCAAGGCGCGCACGCCCTCGACGTGGCGCTTCGCGCTGAGCTCGCCCTCGATGACGCCGGCGATCTTGCCCGCCTTGTCGATCACGATGGTGACCCGCTTCACGCGCCCGAACAGCCCCGACAGGAAGCTCTGTGCGCCGTACTTGTCGGCGAGGGCGCGGCTCTCGTCGGCGACGAGCGGGAAGGGGATTTTGTGCTCCCCGCGAAACCGCTCGTGCGACGCGTTGGAGTCGGTCGAGACGCCGATGACCTCGGTGTCGTGGCTCGTCAGCTCCGCGTACATGTCACGGAAGCCGCACGTCTCGCGGGTGCACACGAGCGTGAAATCCGCGGGATAAAAATAGAGCACCACGTTCTTCCGGCCGCGAAGCTCGGACAGCCGCAGCGCGCGTCCGTCGCTCGAGACCACGTCGAAATCGGGGGCGCGCTGTCCGACGGTAAGGCTCACACGCGCAGCATGCCCAAGTTTAAGGGCGACCGCCCTCATGAAGCGCGCAGGTGGCACTTTTTGTGTACCCGTGACACGACCGTGGTCGACAAAAGAGGAAACGCGGCGACCTCGGGAGGTGCCGCGTTCTTCTCCTCGCGAGGCGCGGGATCAGGCGTCTTTTTGGTCGCGAACGCGGGCGGCTTTGCCCTGGTGCTCGCGGAGGTAGAAGAGGCGGGCGCGGCGGACGACACCACGGGACACGACCTCGACCTTGTCGATGCGGGGCGAGTGCGAGAGGAAGACGCGCTCGACGCCCACTCCGAAGCTCACCTTGCGGACCGAGAACGTGCTGCGCGCGCCAGCACGGTGGCGCTTGAGCACCACGCCCTGGAAGACCTGAATGCGGTCTTTGTCGCCTTCGACGATCTTGTAGTGGACGCGGACGGTGTCACCGACGCGAAAATCGGGAAGCTCGCGAAGCTGAGAAGACTCGAGGTCCGCAATGATGGGGATGTTCATGATGTCTTATGATCCGTTTCTTCTCGGTACGCTGTCACCCGGCTCGAGCAGACGCTCGACGTGGTGGTCAACCACGGCACGGGCGAGGTCTCTCTAGGGAGGCGCGGAGTTATCATTCGCGCCGAACACTGTCAATGGACCCCAGAGCCGGTTTTTCCAGGGCTCGAGGCCGGTCTGGTTGCGATCAGGCCTTCTTCGGGGCGACGAGCTGCCAGCGCTCACCGAGGTACGAGCCGATGAGGGTGAAGAGCACGCCGATCCCGCCCATGATGACATAGAGGAACGAGGGCAGGGTGCGCACCGTCTGGCTCGCGTGGAGCAGGTAAGTCGACGGAATCGCTACCAAAAAGCTGGCGATCATCGGCTCGATGAAGGTGCGGCCGGGGGAGATCATGCCGACGAGGAGCCCGCCCATGAACCACACCGGGATGCACACGATCATGCCGTTGCCGCCCTCGAAGTCGAGCGCCCGAATGAGCCAGGGGAGGCCGAAGACGACCGCGCCCGTGAGGAGCGCCTGCACCGCGAGGGCGATCAGGGTCCACTGCACCGAGAGCCCGTCTTGCTGATAGCGCCGCTCGACCTCTTCTTCCTTGGTGCGCCCACCCTTCTCGAGGGAGTCCATTTTGGCGCCGCACGAGCCACATCGCGTGGAGCCTTCGGGGTTCTTGTTGAAGCCGCAGGAGGGGCACGACACGAGCTTGTTCGAGGCCATCGGCGAAAAGCATACGCGGGGTCTTGGCCCGTTCGCAAAGTCTTTCCGGGAACCTCGGCCGTGCGCCCTTTGTCGGTACGGTGTACGTTCCCATAAAGAGCGACGAATCGTTCGCTCTCCCGCCCTTTCGCTGCGCCTCCCGCGCCCTCGCCCGGATCTCTCGTGCCCGCCGCTTCTCACTCGCCGTCCCACCCGCCGCTCTCGGAGGGGCCCTCCTCTCGGCCGTCGCGCGCGTCCGAGGAAGAGCTCGATCCGGAGCTTTTGGCGCTTCCGGACCCGCCAAAACAGGCACTCTGGGCCACCTTGCTCGTCCTCACGGTGACGGCCCTCGCGTCGGTCGCGATGGTGTTCGCGCTCCGTCGCGACGTGGCCTACGCGTTCGCGTCTCCGGTTCCGCGGGAGCTCGGTGACCTCGGCGCCGTCGTGCTCGACAACGCGAAGGGCAACGAGCTCGTGCACGGCAAGGCCATGCTCGCGGGCGGCGGCGCGATCCGCTACGAGCGCCCGTTCGACTCCGGCAGCTACCGCCTCGCGCCGGTCGTCGGCCACCCCAACGTGTGGGTGGAGATGCAAGTGCCCGCCGGCGCGGAGTCCGGTCGTTTCGTTCCCCCACAAGACTTCTACGGTCGCCTCGTGCCCTTCGCGAAGTCCGGCCCGAAGCACCGCGGGCTCGAGCACGCCATCTCCGACGCGACCGGCACCGTCGTGCCCGAGGGCGCGTGGCTGCTCGCCGAGGGGGAGCGCCCCGAGAACGCGCGCTGGGCCGTCGCGCTCGTCGTGCTCTTCTCCGCGTTCGCCCTCTGGAACCTGATGACCGCCGCGAAGCTCCTTCGTCCCGTCAAGGAGTGACGCGCGTCGAGCCTCGCGTCGCTCTCGTTCTCGCCGTCGCGTCAGCCAAGCATCAGCGCACGCGGAGGCCTTGCTCGTCGACGTAACGCGCGAAGGCCTCTTGGGCGTCCGGATCGCCGTGGTGGAGGGCGATGCGCTTCGGGGTCGGGAGGTGCGAGAGCCACGCGAGCAGCTCACGACGATCGGCGTGCGCGGAGAGCCCTCGCAGCGTCTCGATGCGCGCGCGCACGAGCAGTTCTTGGCCGTCGAGGTGCACGCGTCCGCCGCGCTTGCCCGCCTCTTGGATGCGGCGCCCAGGAGTGCCCTCGGCTTGGTGACCCACGAAGAGCACGGTGGTGCTCGGATCGGGGAGCCCGTCGATGAGGTGGTTCACGATCCGACCTCCGGAGCACATCCCGCTCCCGGCGATGATGACGAGCGGCCCCGGCAGGTCCATGAGGCGGCGCGAGTCTTTCCCGCGCTCGACGGCGAAGAGGCTCTCCCAGTCGAGCACGTCGTCGCCGTGGGCCATCTTGTCCACGCTCTCTTTGTCGAAGAGCCGGTTGAAGCGCTTGTAGGTGTCGGTGACCGCGAGCCCCATCGGCGTGTCTACGGCGACGGGGAGCTCGGGCACACGTTTGCTCTCGACGAGCTCGTTCAAAAAATAGAGCAGCGTCTGGGTGCGCCCGATCGCGAAGCTCGGGACGAGGACGCGGCTCTTTCGCGTGATGGCGTCGAGGAGCACTTTCTCGAAATCGGCGAGCACGTCGTCGTGGCCGTGGGCGTGCTCGCGGCTGCCGTAGGTGGTCTCGACGACCACGAGATCGAGGGGCCGATCCTTGTCCCAGGTGGTGCACGGGTCGCGGAGGATCGGCGCGCCGGGGCGCCCGAGATCGCCGGAGACCACCACCCGCGAGCCCTTCGAGATCACGTCTACGCTCGCCGACCCGAGGATGTGCCCTGCCTCTCGAAATGCGAGCGATATCCCGAGCTTGCCCTCTTTCGGAGTGTCGTAGGGAAACGGCCGCGAGAGGGCGTCGAAGCGCTTCAAGAACGCGCGCACCTCGCCGGGTGACACCCGTTGCATCTCGAGGCTGTCCTCGAGCGAGAGGCGTGTCACGGCGAGGGTGGCGGGGGTCGCGAAGACGGGCCCGTCGTAGCCGGCCTCGAAGAGCATCGGGAGGCTGCCCACGTGATCGTTGTGACCGTGGGTGAGCACCACCGCGTCCACGTCCTTCGCGGTGTCGGGGAGGGTGTAGCCGTGGGCGTCGCGGCCTTGCGGCACGCCGCAGTCGACGAGCACCGCGCCCTCGCGCGTCTCGATGCGGGTCATCGCGCCCGTGACCTGCGCGTGCGCGCCGAGGAGGGTGACCTCGCCGTCGGGGATCGGGTGGAGGCGCTCGCAGGGGACGACGGTGGTCATCGAGCGAGAATCGCAGGGCGGGGCCCGGCCCTCAAGCCCGGATCAGTAGCGGACGGAGACGGTGGTGCCCTTGTTGTCGTTCGAGATCGCGCCGTGGAACCCTTCGGGGACCGGCGGATCGGTCCACATGAACACGCGCCGCGCGTCGATCGGCGCGAGGTTCACGCAGCCGTGGCTTCGCATGGTGCCGAACACGTCGTGCCAGTACGAGGCGTGGAGCGCGTAGGCGCCCTCGAAGTACTGAACCCAGGGCACGTCGCGGAGCTCGAAGGTGCCGTGGCCGCGGCGGAGCTTCTTGCCGTCTTTTTCCTGCTTGCCGTCGCCGCCGGGCTCGCCGCCCGCTTTGCTGTTCGAGTCCATCGTCGCGGTGACGTGCTTGTTCTTGATCCGAAACGTGCCCTGGATGGTGGACTTCGTGGTCTTCGGATCGCCAGCGCCGTCTTGGCCCGTGGAAACCAGTGTAGCGTACACGGGTTTCTTTCCTTCCCACATCACGAGCACCTGGTTCTCGATCGAGACGTCGACCCACTTCTCGCCTTTGGCGGCGACGGGGGGCAGCTCGCCGGGGGCGCGCGCGACGTGCAGATCTTTGGATTTCATCCAGGTTCCGCCTTCGATCTCGCGCTCCTGTGACTCGTCTTTTCCGCGGATCTGGCCGGTGAGCTTCACCGGCGTGCGCGCCTTCTTGTTGCCTTCGTCGTGCTTCAAGAAGGCCATCGGGAAGCCGAACTTTTCGAGCTCGACCCCGTGGAAACGAGACGCGGCGTCCGGCTTCACCTTCGTGGTGGGAATCAGACGGAGATCGACGGTGACGGCGAAGGGGCGATCGAGGTGGGCCTTGTCGGTCTTGAAGTAACCCACGAACGCGATGCCCGAGTGACGGATGACGCGGTTCGCGAAGATGGCGCCATCGGGGACGGTGAAGCCGGAGATGTTCGGGATCGACCGCTTGCTGCCTTCGAGCCAAAACGGCGGCGGATCGGAGTCCGCTTTTCCACCGAAGAGCTCCGCCGCGCTCATCTCCGTGGAGAGCTTGGTGGGCTTGTGGCCGAACACCTCGACGTCGTTCGCGCCGAGGGTGGCCTGGTTCATCATCTCGCCCTTCTTGGACCACGTCGCGAGGTGCTCCTTGAGGCTCATCTCGCTCGCGAGCTGCATCTCCTTCGTGGGGATGCGAAGGTATTGCGGAGCGACCGCGCGCACGAATCCGTAGGCGTAGGGAAGGGGATTTTCGAGGTTCGGGCGCACGCTGGAGGCGCGGACGAGGGGCGCTTCGAGGTCGAACGTGGCGCTCTTGCCGACGCACACGTAGCCGCCGACCTCGAGCTTCACGAACCCACCTGGCGCGGGGCAATCGCCGTTCGCGATCGGGCCGCCGGAGCGAGGGACGATCGCGCCCATGCGCAGGTAGCCAATCTTCGGCGACGAGGTGCTCGGCTTCTCGTAGACGTGGGTCGTCATGTCGAGCGCGGCGATGCACTGGCCCTTGCACGCGGGGTTCGGCTTGCTCGGCGCGACCGCGGAGCTGAGGGCCGCGGCGCTCACCGCGTCGGCGTCGTCGGGGCCGCCGTCGGCGCCGGCGGAAGACTTTCCGCACCCGGTCGCGCCGAGGCTCGTCACCATGGCGGTCGCGAGGAGGGCGAGGCGCGCGCCTCCGGAGCGTCCGAGGATGAGGGAGGGGTACAGCGTTCTCACGGCGGGGCCACCATGATGCGACTTTCTCGGACATGCCAGAAAATTGCGGCGATTGTGGTACGCCGCCCACGATGCTCCTCGATCCGTCGGACACGGCCGCGCGCCCGCTTCGATCCGTCGCCGAGGAGCGACAGTTCGTCGCCGCGCACACGACGCGCGCGCCGGTCCCGCTCGTGCCCGAAATTTCGGTCCGCGTCGCGAGCGAGGTCACTCCGCTGTGGCACGCGACGGAAGCGTGGCTCTCGCAGCGCGGAATCGAGCCGCCCTTCTGGGCGTTCCCATGGGCCGGCGGGCAGGTGCTCGCCCGCTACGTGCTCGATACGCCGAACCTCGTGCGCGGCCTGCGTGTGCTCGATTTTGCGTGCGGAGGCGGGCTCGTCGGAATGGCGGCGTGCCTCGCGGGCGCGGCGCACGTGAGCGCGATCGACACGGACTCCCTCGCGCTCACCGCCGCGACGATGAACGCGGAGGATGCGGGGCTCACGCTCGAGACTCCCTCGCGCGAGAGCGACGATCACGACTACGTGGGCCACGATCTGACGCAGCGCTTCGACGTGCTCCTCGCCGGCGACGTGTTCTACGATGCACACGCCGCGGCCCGATTTGTCCCGTGGTTCCGAGAGCTTGCGGGCGGCGGGCTGCGCGTGTTGGTCGGGGACCCGGGCCGCACCTACGCGCCGCACGAAGGTGTCACGGTGCGCTTCGAGGCCGACGTGCCGGTGCCGGAGGGGCTCGAGGGAAAGACGACGCTGCGCGCGCGGGTGCTGGAGGTTCACTCCGCGCGGTAGCGACTCACTTCTTGCACTCGCCGAGGCACACCTTGCAGTCGCCGGTGGGCGCCGACGTGACCGTGGGGGCGGCGCCGTCCTTGCGACGGATCGTGCCCTTGGCTTCGTCGAAGCAGCGGGCGGTGCAGTCGCTCGACTCGGCGCAGTCGACGTCGCAGGTGGACCCCTTCTGGCATTTTGCGTTGCAGCTCTCGCCTGCTTTGCAGGTCATCGAGCACGTCTTGCCCTCGGGGCACTCGCAGCCCTTGGAGTCGCAAGCGACCTTCAGCACGCCCGAGTCGGCCTCGGTGACGACGATCTCGTCGTCGCAGGCGGGCAAAAAGACGAACGCCGAGAGGGCAGCGAACGAGAGCGAAGCGACGAGCCGAGCAGACGACATCCGGGCACTACTAGTGCCACTCTCGGGCGAGTTCAATCGCGTAAGGGTGACCGGGCGGCGGTGCTCAGAGGCGGCTGAGCCAGCCGAGAAACGCCCTTTCGGCCTCGAGCGGCGTCTGGCCGGTCACCTTCTTGAAGCTCGCCTCGCCGGTGGGATCCTCGGCCCGGCCGTCGCGGAACGCATGGTAAAAATCCCAGAGCTTGCCGCGCTCGTCGAGCCATTGGCAGAAGTAGCGCGCGAGCGAATAGTGGAGCGACTCGTCGTCGTTGCGGAACGTGTCGTCACTCATCCCGAAGAGCACGTGCGGCAAGGCCTTCGGTCGCTCCGCCGAGCCCAGCGCTTGGCGAAGACGCGGGAGGCGCCAGTTCTTCACGCCGTGGATCTCGCCCGCCTTCGGGAGCGATGGCGCTTCGAAGATCGACGCGATTCCCTCGTTGATCCAGGTGGGCGCGCGAGGAAAATCGGCCTCCACGAGCGGGTGCACGAGCTCGTGGGTGAGGGTGCCGATCCCGAGGCCGTTGTTCATCACCATCCAACGCTCGCTCGGCCAGTAAAATCCATAGACCGAGATGCACGGCTCGCCGAGGTTGCCCTTGCAGAAGCTCGTGTAGTTTCCCGCGTCACCGAAGAGGTAGACCGTGATCGCCTGCGCGGGCTTCTTGTCGAAGCGGCCGTTGTAGAACGCGGCGAGCGCGCGCGTGACGAGGTCGCGGCTCGCGGCGAACCCAGGGCCCGTGTAGCCGCGCGCGCCGACGAGGAGGAACACGTCGCCGACGACCGCCGTCTCGATGCCTTTCCCGAGGCGCTTCTTGGCGTCGGCGTCCCGCGCGACGAGATCCTTCGCGAGGTCGTAGGGCGCCTTTGCCGGAGCCGCGTTGACCGCGTCGAGCGGCGCGAGCAGCCCCGCGTCGACGACCGCGACGGCGTCCGCGTGCGCGACTGAGGCCTCCGCGACCATCGGAATCGGCGTGGTGGTCTTTGCTCCTCCGCCGCTCGGTGCGGGCGAACCAGGTGGGCCGCTCGCGCAGCCGATCGAGAAACACGCTGCGCCGAGCGCGACGCACGCGAGCAAACGAGGGACGAAGCTTCGCATCGATGTTCTCTCCACGAAGGGTCGTCGCGCGACCGGTCTCGTTCGTGACGAAGCGCCGTGCTTTTCCTCGTCGGCGGAGCCCGAAGGCGATCCGAGCCTCTCAACCCGAGGAAAGTACGGCTCTTTTCGTCGTCAAGCGGAGACGGCGGCGCGCAGATCGGTCGGCGGCTCGAAGTGGGCGGGCTTCCCCTCGAGGCTCCTCGAGACCACCTTGCGCCAATAGGTGGAGCCGAGCGCCTCGGCCTGCGCGCGTCGCGAGGGAGAGAGCGCGTGCACCAAGTCGCGCGCGCGAGTGAGGCCGCGCACGACGGGGAGCAAATGGCGGAACCCGTTCTTCTCGAGGGCGAGGCGGTCGCTCAGCTCGTCGCCGAGGAGCATCCGGGTGACGGCCGCTCCGAACGCCGCGCGTGAGGGCGCGGTGAGCTTTTCGACGCTCGACCGTGCCGTCTCGATCGGCGTGCGAAGGAGGGCATGGGTGAGCTTCTTCGCGTCCTCGTCGGGGGGCTCTTGTGTCGCGGCGATGAGCTCGGCGAGGGCGAATGCGTCGGACTCGCTGGTCGGCAAGATCTCTTCGTCGACGCCCATCAGGCGACCTATCACGCGCCACAAATGGATGTAGTCGTCGGCCTCCTCGCGCGAGACACGAGCGCCGAGAGTGCGAAGACCATCGATGACCGCGATCGAAAAGAGGAGCGTGGTGCCGGCCATATCGTGCTGGTTGATCGGCCTCCCCCAAGCCGGCCCGTTCCAGCGGTCCGAGCGCTCGATCATGCGCCGCACCTGCGCGTGCATGTAGCGGACCTTCAAGGTGATTTGGTAGCCGTCGGCGCCCACGTCCATGCCGTGGGGCTCGCTTATCGCCTGCACGAAGCGGCTCGTCTCGGCGAGCCTTCGTGGGGCCTGCGCCTCCAGGCGACCGGAGAGCACGAGCGGCTTGTTGCCTGCAGGAGACATGTAGCCGAGCACGAGCGAGCGGCCGCCGAGCACGATCCCGGCGAGGAGCCCATAGCGGAGAAAGAGGCGACGCCCACGCTCGACCCGGATCGGATCGACCCACGCGGGTACTCGCTCCGTCTCGGCGAAGAGCGCGCGGAACGCGGCGGGCGCCTCGGGCACGCTCGCGATGCCACGGGCGGCGGCCTTCTCGAAGAGCGCGAACCCCATCCCCCGTGGCATCGCGGCGGAGGCCTCGACGGCGGCGTCGGCGAGCGGGTCGGCGCGGGTGAGGAACGGCGCGATGCGGTCGACACGATCGCCGAAGCGAGCCCGCGCGGCCTCGACGCGCACGTAGCGAGAGGGGTACGTCACGTCGTTCATGGTAGCAGCCCGCGGAGAAACACCCGTGCGGCTTAGGGCGCATGTGGGGTCTAGCCAAGCCTCGATCGCGCCCGCTTCCGCGAGCGCGGCCCGCACCCTTGCCCGCCTACTTGGGCATCACGCGAGGCAGGAAAAACTCGTACGAGACGGGCACCATCTTGCCCTCGAAGGGCCCCATGTCGGCGCGTCTCAAGAGCGCGGCCACGCACTCCCCTTCTTTTGCGGTGCGGTAGGGAGGGCCGAGCATGATGTCGGAGACCTTGCCGTCGGGGGTGAACTTCACGGTGGCTCCGCCCGTGCCCCAGAGGCCCTTCTTCTCGGTGCGGCACGACGGGAGATCTTGCGCGACGCGATCGAGCGCTGCGCGCGCGGCCCTTACTTGGTAGCGCGGCACGCTGCCGGGCGCGGCGGGCGCGGCGGGGGGCGGGAGGTCCGCGGTGACCGAGGGCGAGACCTTGGTGGTCGGAGGAGGCGCCGCGGTGGGCACGCTCGACGGCCCGTGGGCTGTCGCGCTCGTCGTGGCGGGCGGTGGCGCGCTCGAGACGGGATGGCCGCCCAGGCTCGGATCCGGCTTCGCGCTCACCCGTTGGATGAACCCGACCGCCCCGAGGCCGACGAGGACACACGCCGCCACGCCGACGACGACGGGCCATCGCCGCTGCTCGGGAGCTTGCACGCGCCTCTGAGTGGGCTCGGCGCTCGGCGCGATCTTGGGAGCCGCGGCAGAGGCCGGGGAGGCGACGGGGTCCTTCTTTGCGCTCACTTCGGCTTGGCGGCGGATCTCGGCGGCGAGCTCGCGCGTGAAGTCGGACTGGAGCGGCGTGGGGATCGCTTGGATCGCCCGCTTGGTGACCTGCGCGGACACGGGCACGGTGGGCTCGTCCGTCGCGAGGTTGGGCATGAGCGGCGCCTTCGGGACCGATCCGAGCTCCTCGGTGATCGGGCTTACGTCGAGCCCATCGAGGGACGCGAACGTGGGCGGCCCGTCTTCCGGCTCGTGCCCCCGGCGCGCTTCCTCGGGAAGGAGCGGCGGGGCCGGGATCGTCACGGTGTTGCTCAGCGCCTCGACCTGCTCCAGATCTTCCGGAGGGTGACTCACGGGGAGCTTCGGACCGCTCGCCGGCTGCGCGCGGGTGAGCGCGGGCGGAGGCGCTCCCGTGGTTGGTGGCTTCGACGACCAGCGTCGAGGGCGGTAAGGCGGGGGCCGATCCGAGCGCCGCACCGAAAAGAGCGAGCGAAACGCAGGTGGCACGCTCTTCCGGACCGATTCTTCGGGGGTCGGGAGCGGCGGTCCGTTGCGGAAATTCTTCGTAATTTCGTCCTCTTGGCGGACGAGCGTCGCATCCGGGCGCGCGATCGGAGCGATCGGCGGGATCGGCGGGATCGGCGCGAGGCTGTCGGCGGTCGCGGGCGGCAGCGAGGGCGGAGGTGGCACCCTCACCGGGCCCTCGGGCGGGAGCGACGCGACCTTCGGCGGATCGAGCACCGGCGGGAGGGACGCGAGCTCTGGAGGCATGCTGTCGGCGGCCACGGGCTGGCTGCCCTCGGCGCGCGCGAGCGGAGCTGGAGTCGATTGCGAAGCAGCGGCGGTTGGCGCGCTCGTCGCGACGCGAGCGGGCGGCGCTCGGGTCGGGGCCTCGACCGGGTCCGGCGCTGGGAGTCGAGGTGACGGCGCGATGGCGTGTGGCGCTTCGGCCCTGGGCTCGGTCGACTGCGGCTCGGGTGTCTCTTCCGGATCGGCCCAGCCGAGGTCGAGGTCCTGCGGCTCGCTCTTGGCTTCGGCGCTCGCGGGCTTGGCGACGGGAGGCGGCACGCTCTCGCTCGGCGCCAGCAGATCCCCGGGCGGCTGCGTGCGCGCGACCTTCGCGGGCTCGAAGTCCATCTCGATCGCTGCGGGCGGGATCGACATCACGGCGACCTTGGCGGTGCCCGGCTCTTCGGTCGCCGTGAACGCCTCGGCGTCGCGTCGGCGGAACGTTCGGAGGCGATCGTTGAGGGCCTTGCTCTTGCGGGGGTTCGCGAGGGCGGGGCGAATTCGGAGGCCCTCGCCGACCTGCGCCTCGCGGAGGGCGTTCCACAGCGCGCGCGCGTTCGGTTGCCGTCCCGTCGGATCGAGCGAGAGCGCCTTCTCGAGCACGAGCTCGACCGCGGGCGGAAGCGAAATTCCCATGCCCCGCGGGGTGGGACGGGCTTCCCGGTCGAGGACCTTGAGCACCGCTTTTTGCACGTCCGGCTCGTCGATCACGGGCCGGTCGGCGAGGATCTCGAGGAGCAAAAGCGCGAGCGCGTACACGTCCGACGGCGGCCCCGGATCGCCGAGCGTGCGCATGAGCTGCTCCGGCGCGGCGTAGCCCGGGTAGAGGATTTGGGTGCGCGGCGTAGGGAGCCGCTGGTTCGCCTGGTCGAGCGCGCGCCCGAGGCCAAAATCGAGGATCTTCGAGCGTCGCGTGCCCTCCGTCATGGCGAGGAACACGTTGCTCGGGCGAAGCGCGAGGTGGCAAATGCCGCGATCGTGGGCGTACGAGAGGCCGTCGGCGACGTGATCGAGCATGCCGAGCGCCTGCGCGAGTGAACGCTTCGGTGGCACGGGATCGGGCACGTAAATGGGGGTGCCAGCCTCGTCTGTCTCGCGGGAGGGGCGCCGCCGCGCGAGGTCGGCCGCGAGCGACTCGCCCTCGAACCACTCGCGGACCAGGTAAGGAACCGTGGCCCCCGTTCGGGGAGCGATCGTGCTGCCGCTCGCGAGGGTCTGCGCGATGTTCAGGTTTCCGCGCGCGAGCTCGTAGTGGAGGCGGCAGCCCTCTTGGAAGGTCTCGATGATCGGCTTCGCGAGCTCTGCGTCGAGGGTCGTAGGGAGAGAGAGGCACTTCACCGCGACGTTGGCGTCGACCTCGGCGTGACGACCCCGGTAGACCACGCTGAGCAGCCCCTCGCCCGCGAACGCCTCGATGCGAAAATGATCGCCGAGGACGTCACCGACTAGGTCGAGGGGATCGTCGTCCATCCTGGACGATTGTCACACCTTCTCTGCCCCGTGCAAAAGAACCATCTGTTCGCACACTTCCGAGCACATGGGCCCAGGCCGGGCAGGCGCAAGTTTTGGGACCGATTCGACTCGACTTTTCCGAAAACGCCTCGTTCAGGCTTCGGCGGGCACGAGCTCGATCTCGGTTATCTCGGCGGGGGCTCCGACGCGCATCGGAGGGCCCCAGTAACCGGTGCCGCGGCTCACGTAGACCTGGGTCCCCTCGTGGCGGTAGAGGCCCGCGACGAAGGGCTGCTGCAGCTTCACCGCGTGGTTCCACGGGACCATCTGGCCGCCGTGGGTGTGGCCCGAGAGCACGAGATCGACCTTGTGCTTCGCGGCCTCGAACGTGGTGAGCGGCTGGTGCGCGAGCAGCACGAGGGCGCGCGACGGATCGCGACCCGCGACGGCGCCGGGGACGTCTTCGCCGTGACCTTTCCACCCCTTCGCGGAGTGATCGTCGACGCCGGCGAGGTCGAACCCTCCCGCGCCACCGACGCTCACCCGTTCGTTGCGGAGTACACGTATCCCGAGGGTGGCGAGGTGCGCGATCCACGCGTCAGCGCCGGAGTAGTACTCGTGGTTGCCGGTGACGAAGAACACGCCGTCCTTGGCGCGGATGTCGGCGAGCGGTGCGACGTGGTCCTTCAGCTCCGCGACCGAGCCGTCGACGAGATCGCCGGTGATGACGACCACGTCGGGAGAGAGAGCGTTGATCTTCGCGACGATGTCTCTCACGAACGCGACGCCGATCGTGGGTCCGACGTGGACGTCCGAAATCTGCACGATGCGGTACCCCGGTCGACCGAGGCCGGAGAGCACGATCTTCACCTTCGCGATCGCGGTGTCACCGAGCGCGCTCTTCATGCCTGCGGCGGCGAAGCCGAGCCCCGAGACCGCAGCGAGACCGCCGAGCACGCGCGACAGAAAAAGCCGTCGCTCGGGCTCGCGGAGACCTGGGCTCGCGATCGCGGCGATCCGCACGCCGAGCCGAACGAGATCTCCCGCGAAGACGCCGAGGAGAAGGAACGCCGCGAGCCCCATCCACACGTAGGCGACCCACGCGACCGGGCTCGCGATCTCGCGCCGCCCGCGCACGAAGGCGAGACCGGCGACGGTGAATACCGGCATCGCGACGAGGAACGCGGTGGCGACCTTGGACCACGGGAGCGGGAGCGCGGGATCACGAACGAGGCGCGCGTAGAGGTAGTAGTGCCCGCCGCCGAAGACGACGATCAGCACCAACATGAAGATCAGCATCCGGGGAAGGCTCACGCGGGATCCTCCGATGTCCTCGTCGCGCCGCGTTCGGTAGGAAGCGCGAGGAGCGTGCTCGCAGCATAGGCCGAGCGCTGTAGCCGAGGGTGTTTCGAGGGGTAAAGTTCGGTAAAAACGGGCACATTCGCGCGGGGTGCGCCGCGCGTTCCGCCATCGCCACGCGCTGCACGCGGCGCGCCTCCCGCTGCGAGTTGCCACGACGTGGCATCCACCGGCCTCGCTTGCGGGCGATCGACAACCACGTTCGGACACGAGCCCTAGCAGGCTGCTGAAGAGTCCCGTCGTCCGTCCGCCGGCGCATCCGCAAGAGCTTCGTTGCGATCCTCCGGTGCGTGCTCACCTAGAAAACGACCCTTGGAAGTCCCTGACGAGGGACTAGGCTCCGCGCGCTCCTCGGATCGACGCCTCGCTCTTGCGGCGCGGACGACGACCCTTGGAAGTCCCTGACGAGGGACGGACGGACTCGGTCCCATTTTCAGCAGCCTGCTAGAAGCAAAGGCCCGACGATGATGTCCGAAAGTGAGCGCCACACGTGACGACGGCGACCGCGACGAACGGCGCGAGCCACCTGATTTCGAGGGTCGGCATCTCCTGAATTCCTTCTCCTGCGCGAGGTGCGCAGCCGCCGGTTTTGGCAGCCGCGCAGTCTCGTCGTCGCGGGTGAGATTTAGGGAGGGGCCCCGTCGTCGCAATCTCCCGCGGGAGCTTTCGGGGCGCTCGACTTCCGTCTCGCGCGTGGCGTCCGATTCACGGCAGCTTCGTCTCGGCGAGGCCGAGCACCAGATCGAGCTCGACCTTGCTGACCTTCGTCACGCTGATGCGAGACCGCTTCACGACGGCCATTTCTTTCAGCGTGGGGTGCGCTTTCAACGTCGCGAGGGTGACGGTCGCCTTCAGCGTGAGGACCGGCGCGAGATCGACCACGCTCCAGTCTTCTTCCGTCGTCGGATCTTGGTAGTGCGCCTTCATCACCTTCGCGAGGCCGACGATCTCTTTGCCCTCGTTCGAGTGGTAAAAAAGCACGAGCTCGCCCTTCTTCATCGCGCGAAGGTTGTTCCGCGCCTCGAAGTTCCGCACCCCGTCCCAGTGCGTCTTTTTGTCGGTGAGGAGCTTCGACCAGGGGTACTTGGACGGCTCGCTCTTCACGAGCCAAGAGGATTCCGTGTCGACCATGCGAGGAGGCTACCTCTATAATCTCGGGTCGGTGAAGACGAAGCGCCGCTACGTGGCCGTGGCAGGAACCATCGGCGCAGGGAAGACCTCGCTCACCGCGTGGCTCGTGAAAAACTACGGCTTTCGGCCGTTCTACGAGCCCAACGACGAGAACCCCTACCTCGCCGACTTCTACGCCGACATGAAGGCGTACGCGCTCCGGAGCCAGCTCTTTTTCCTCGCCCACAAAACGAAGCTCCACCAAGAGCTCGACCGCGCCGCGACGCACGGTCACGTCGTCATCGACCGCACGATCTACGAGGACGCCGAGATCTTCGCGCGGAACCTCCATCGCCAGAAGATCCTCGACGATCGCGACTTCGGTGTATATTACACTCTCTACGAGAGCATCCGCGAGGCGCTCCGTCCGCCCGATTTGCTCATCGCTCTCACGTGCTCGCTGAAGGCCACGAAGCGACGAATCGCGAGCCGAGGTCGCGCGATGGAGGCGGCGATCCCGGACACGTACCTGCGACGTCTCCATCGTCTCTACGAGGAGTGGTTCTCGAGCTACTCGCTGTCGCCCGTCGTCCGCATCGACACGACCGACCTCGACTACGTCGAGAACCTCGTCGACCTCATCGAGCTACGATCCCGGATCGATCGCGCGCTCGCGGAATGACGAAAGCTTGCCGCGAGGGCCTCCGCCCGGGCACGATCCGAATCGCGTGAAGCCGACCGACGCCCAAGATGCCACCGAGCCCCTCGCCGATCGCGCCGTCGCCGACGCCGAGCGCGTGCGTCTCGTGCTCGCGGTCCGTGCCGCCATCGCGCTCGTGCGGGTGTACCGCGCAGAAGAAGGGCCCGCGGGCGAGCGTGAGGTCGCCTGCCTCGCCGAGGTCGCGCGCCTCCGCGAGGTGCTCTCGACGCGACGCCGCGCCAAGCACGCGCGAGGCTCGGTCCCGGCCGGGCCTGGCCTCGCGAAGACCGACGACGCGCGCGCGCTCGACCCGCCGAAACCCTCCAAGCTAGAGCGCCGATCAGGTTGAAGGACCGAGGATTTCGTGCGGTTAGCAAGGCGGTAGGCGCGACGACGACGGATAGTCTTCGATCTTAGGAGGAGCAACGACCCGCAGCGCCGGTAAACGCGCGAAAGCCGATGGGATTCAACCTGTTCGGTGCTCTAGTAGCTCCAGCGAAAAACGCGTTCCATCCCGCGCTCCGCGTATGCTCGAGCGGGTCGATGCGACGTACGAAGGCCAAGGTGACCGTGCTCGACGTCGTCGAGGGCGTGTACGCGGGCCTCGCAGGCAGTTCCCCGAGCGCGTGGCTCGCCGAGGCCCTCGCCCTCGTCGAAGGGTATGTCGGTGAAGATCTCGGGGGCATCGCGCACGCGTACGACGTCTCCGGCCCGCCCGCCTCGTGGACGTTCTCGCGGCCGGTGGTGCACGGGAAGGACGCCTCGCTCGGCAACGCCGTGCTCGAGAGCTTCGCGATGCTTCCTCCTCGGGTGCTCGAGCGCTGCTACCGCGAGGCCGGGCCGGCGGGCACCTTCAGCCGCCTCACCGGGATGACCGTCGCCGATCTGCCGTCGGCGAAGGAGAGCGTCGCGTCGGCGCGCGACATCGCCGACCAGCTCTACGTAAACGCGCAGAACCCGGACGATCGCGGGATGATCGTCGTCGTCAACGTCGCGAAGCGCCGTCCGTTCGGGGCCGAGTCCGTGCGCAAGCTCGCGCAGGTCGCCGCCCATCTCGCCGCCGCGCAGCGCATCGCGATGGGGGTCAGAAAGCTCGAAGCGCCGGCAGCCGTGCTCGAGGCGGACGGCAAATTGGCCGACGTCGACCGGGCACACGAGGGCGCGATAGAGCTCCTCCGTCGCGCGGTGGTCAAGCTCGATCGTGCGCGCGCGACGGCGTCGCGACGACACGCCGACGAGGTCGTCGCGGAGTGGACGGCGCTCCTCGCGGGCCGTTATTCGCTCGTCGACCGCCACGAGTCGGATGGCCGAAGATAGGTGCTCGCGATCGAGAACTCGCCCGACGTCCGCGATCCCCGCGGGCTGACGCGCAGCGAGGCGATCGTCGCGAGCTTGGCCGCGCGCGGCCACTCCGACAAGCTCGTCGCCTACGAGCTCGGCACGCGGATCGGGACGGTGAGCGCGCTCTTGGCGCGTGTGTACCGCAAGCTCCGTGTCCGCACCCGCGCCGATCTCGTCGACCGCCTGCGCGCCCCGCGCGAAGCCGTACCGCTCCACCTCCCCGGCGGAGAGACGGTGCTCGCGTTCACGCAGCCGACGCCGACCCCGAGCCCGTTCCTCGCGAAGCTCTCGCCGGCGGAGCGCGAGGTCGTGGCGCTCGTCACGAAAGGCCATCGAAACGACGAAATCGCGGAGCTCCGCGGCACGAGCCCACGCACCGTCGCCCATCAGCTCACCCGCATCTACGAGAAGCTCGGCGTCGGCTCTCGTGCGGAGCTGTGCGTGCGTGTCGGCACGAACGCATAAGGGATCGTCCCCTAGCGTGCATCACTCCGCGCTCCGTAGCCTCAGAGCAGTGCCCACGGCCCGAAATGCCCGAATGATCAGGGAATCTTGGCGGTGGAGCGGGAGGCTTCTCATGCGCGTATCACGCTCTTCGTTCGTCGCGGCGCTGCCGTTGGTCTTGCTTGCGTGCTCATCTCCGTCCGGCTCGACGCCTCCCACCGGCGACGGTGGACCTCCTCCGGAAGGGGGTGTCGTCACCAACCCCGACGGGGGAGCCCCCGGCCTCGACGCGAGCATCGACGCCGCGCCGATCCCGGTCGGACCAGGGGGCAAGCTCGACACCGCGTTCGGCACGAACGGCATCGCCAAGATGCAACCTCAGTCGTTCGACTTCACTCCGACGACCGGGCTCGTCCTCCGCGATGACCGCATCCTCACGATCGGGAGCGGCAAGGACGCGATCGCGAAGGCCGACGTCGTCATCGGGCGCTTCACCGCCGAGGGCAAGGATGACGCGCCGATGGGGAGCAACGCTTCCGTGAAGTATACACGTACTGGCGCCTACGACGTCGTCCCGGTCGGAGCGATCGAGCTCGCCGATGGTCGGGTCGCATACTACGGGCAAGCGTCGTCCGGCACGAACGGCGGGGTGAAAAACGGGTTCCTCGAGCTTCACCGGCCCGCCGACGGCGCGTGCGACGGGTTCCGGAACAGCCTCTGCTGGGCGATCCCGAACCCGACGTACCTCGAGTACTCGCCTTCCGGCCTCGGCGCGGTCCACCCCACCGCGGCGGGCGATTTCCTCGTCGGCGGCCTCGTGAGCCCGAGCGCTTCCAACTTCGCGTTGATGAAGCTCGGCGCTGGCGGCTTCGAGGACACCACCTTCGGCGAGCCTCCCGCCGGCATCGGCTTCACCGCGACCGACCTCGGCGGCAACGACGGCATCTCGCTGCTCGACGTCGACGCCCAGGGCCGCATCGTCGCGTACGGCGGAACGAGCAACCCGAGCAAGCCGGGGGTCGCGATGGCGCGTTACTCGGCGAGCGGCGTGCTCGACACGACCTTCGGCGACAACGGCAAGGCGCTCCTCGGGGTACCCTCCGAGCGCTTCGTGCGTCTCGCGAATGGCAACGTGCTCGGAGCCTTCCGCGACAGCGCCACCCGCGGCACCGGCTTCGTCCGGATCACACCCGGAGGCACCCTCGACGCGACCTTTGGAACGAACGGGGTCGTGATGGCGACCGGTCCCGCCGCGAGCCGACTCGTCACCGCCCTCGTCGTGCAGGCGAACGGCACGATCCTCGTCGGCTACGACGACTTCACCGTCGGTCGCTTCAGCGCCACCGGCGTCGCAGACACCACGTTCGGTGCGGCCGGTTTCGTCACGATCCCCGCCGCCGATCTGGGGCCGGATGCCGGGCTCTATGCGCTCGGCGTGCAATCGACGGGGAAGATCGTCGCGATGGGCGGGCAACGGAAGACCGGAAACATGGATCGTTACATGCTCGTCGCGCGCTTGCTCCCGTGAGCGACGGGATGCAAAGACGCGCCTGACGGATTTGAATCGCCGCGAAAGGCTTAGCGTTTTTCGCGGCGGAGCATTTTCGCCACCTCGCCGCACATGGGCGCGGGGCTCACGTCTTCTTTGCCGACGCAGGCGTCGACCACGCTCGACGCGAGGCAGCTCCCGAGCTGGGCCATCGGGCGCTCGGCGCCGTTCTTCGCGCAGGCGAGGGCACCGAAGCAGTCACGGGTGCCGGAGAAACACGCCGCCACGATCGACTGCTCGGTGAGCTTCCAGGGCGTGAAGCGCTGGAGCACCGAGTCGCACAACGTCTCGCCGTCTTTGCCAGGGCAGGCGTTGAGGCACATCGCTCGCGCGTCGGTGATCGCGCGGCTCTTCGGAGAGATACGCGCGACCTCGAGCTTGCAGTCGGCCCCGCAGGTCGCGCGGGTGCGGCAGATCATGTAGCGATCGACCGCCTCTTTTTCCCAGAGCTCTTCGAGGCACGCGCGCTCTCCGAGGCACACCTTCGCGAGCACGTCGGCGTTGGCGGGGTTGAGCCCATCGCAGCCTTTTTCATGCTCTTTTCGCGCATTGCACGCGTCGGCGTCGGTGAGCGCGGCGCCCGTCAGCGAGAGCGGCGGGCGCTTCGGGGCCTCCGGCGCGGGCGGCTCGCCTCCACAGCCGAGCGCCATCGCCGACACCCCCGCGAAGAGGGTGACGACGAAGGTGCGGACGTGGACGCGAACGCGAACGCGTGTGGGGTTCATCCCGCGGCTTCGACCGCTTCGATGCGGGCGAGGAGCAGATCGCGGTTGAGCTTGAGCGCCTTCGGCATCGTGTCGCCGATGGTGCCGAAGAACTCGTCGAGGGAGGTGAGCTCGTTCTTCCACTCGGCCAAGTCGATGTTCGTCGCTTCGTCGACTTGCTCGCTCGGGATGTTGAGGCCGGAGAGGTCGAGATCGCCCGCCCTCGGGACCCAGCCGAAGAGCGTCTCTTGGCCGCCGACGCGGAGGCGCGCACGATCGACGATCCACTTGAGAACACGCATGTTTTCGCCGAAGCCGGGCCAGAGGAACTTGCCGTCTTTGCTCTTCCGGAACCAGTTGACCAAGAAGATCTTGGGCGGGTTCGTTATCTTCGACTGCATCGAGAGCCAGTGCTGGAAGTACTCGCCCATGTTGTAGCCGCAGAAGGGCAGCATCGCGAACGGGTCGCGGCGCACGACGCCGACCTTGCCCGTCGCCGCCGCGGTGGTCTCCGAGCCGAGGGTGGAGCCGAAGAACACGCCATTCAGCCAGTTGAAGGCCTGCATGACGAGCGGCACCGTGGTCGCGCGGCGCCCGCCGAAGATGATCGCCGAGATCGGCACCCCGGCCGGGTCGTCGTAGAACTTCGAGAGGGCGGGGTTGTTCTGCGCCGGCGCGGTGAAGCGCGAGTTCGGGTGCGCCGCTTTTTCGGTCGACTTGGAGCTCCAAGGCTGGCCTTTCCAGTCGATGAGCTCGGGCGGGATCGGGCCGTCTTTGCCCTCCCACCACACGTCGCCGTCGGGGGTCTTCGCGACGTTCGTGAAGATGGTGTCACGCGACACGGTGGTGACCGCGTTCGGGTTCGACTCGTTGCTCGTTCCGGGGGCGACGCCGAAGTAGCCGAACTCCGGGTTCACCGCGAAGAGGCGTCCGTCCTCGCCGACGCGCATCCACGCGATGTCGTCGCCGACGGTCCAGATCTTCCAGCCCTTGAAGCGCTTGGGCGGGATCATCATCGCGAAGTTGGTCTTGCCGCACGCGCTCGGGAACGCGGCCGCGACGTAGGTCATCTCGCCTTCGGGGCTCTCGACGCCGAGGATGAGCATGTGCTCCGCGAGCCAGCCTTCCTTCTTGCCGAGGTAGCTGCCGATGCGGAGGGCGAGGCACTTCTTGCCGAGCAGCACGTTGCCGCCGTAGCCCGAGCCCACGCTCCAGATCGTGTTGTCCTGCGGGAAGTGACAGATGAAGCGCCGCTCCGGGTTCACGTCGAGCGTGCAGTGGAGGCCGCGGTTGAAGTCGTTCGACGCGCCGAGCATGTCGAGCGCCGCTTTCCCCATCCGCGTCATGATGCGCATGTTGAGTGCAACATACACGCTGTCGGTGAGCTCGACGCCGACCTTGCTCATCGGCGAGCCGAGCGGGCCCATGACGTACGGGATGACGTACATGGTGCGGCCCTTCATCGAGCCGTCGAAGAGCTTGCCGAGCTTGTCGTAGGCGTCTTTCGGCGCCATCCAGTTGTTGGTCGGGCCCGCTTCTTCCTTCGTCGGGGTGCAGATGAAGGTGAGGTGCTCGACGCGCGCGACGTCGTTCGGGTTCGAACGATGAAGGAAACAGCCGGGGAGCTTCTCTGCGTTGAGGGGCTCCAAGATGCCCTCCTTCACGGAGAGCTCGGTGAACCTCTGCTTCTCGGCCTCCGTGCCGTCGCACCACACGATGTGGTCGGGCTTCGTGAGCTGGGCCATTTCGGTGACCCATGAAAGGAGGTGTTGGTTCGTGGAGGGCGGGGCGCTGGGAGAGGAAGTCATGGCGAGGCTCTCCCGCATATCCCAGAACGGCGCCCGCCGCACCCCGCCGCGACACCCTTTTCGTCGATTCGAGGGGCGCTCGTTTCGGCACGTCGTTCGCACGGCGGCTTCCGCGCCTTCCACACACGCCCGGCATGACAGATGCGTTCGAACGGTGCATCTTTGAGGAAGCCAATGGCCCGCTCCGGCATGTGTCCCACGCAAACGATGCGTACCCTCCGCGAACGATGCGTACCCGCAACTCTTCCCTGCGTTGCGAGGCTCGCGGCGGTCCTCGCGTCGTTCACGGCCCTGACGACCCTCGTGTCGCTCACGGGGTGCAGCGGTCCGCCGCCCACACCGAAGGTTCAGGTGGCCGCCGCTGCTCCGCCACGCGACGACGGCGGCGCCGCGAAGGGTGGCACCGGGGGAGACGAGCACGCGGCAGCGCTCGAGCAGCTCCTCGCCGCTCCTATCGTTACGACCCAGCGCGATCGTCAGCAATCGATCCGGGTCCCGCTCCCTGACGCAAAATCCTGGGTCCGCGTGAAGTTTTGGAGCGTGCCGAGCCTCGTCGGCTTTCGCTACGGCAAGCAGCACCACGCCGTGGTTGGCGCGTTCGTCACCCACGTCGACGACAACACCGTGCCTGGCGCGTGCACCAAGTCGTTCGAGGCCTGGGCCAACCCGTGGATGGAGGCCTTCGAGGTGGAGCTCTCGCGTGAGCCCCCGGTCGCCATCGGCTGGCGTCCGTCGATCGAGCCCACCGCGCCGGCGGCGATCGTCGAGATCGAGTCCGTGTTCGCAAAGACGGCCACCTTGCTCGCGCGCGACAGCTACGCAGGAGCGTACGGCGCGTACCCGGTCTGGGGGAAGACCACGTGCCTCATCGTCGGCTTCGCGGCCCCGTCCCGCGGGGAAGACGCGCGCGCCAAGGCCGTGCGCGACAGGTTCGTGAAGGAGATCTTCTCCAAGGTCGAGATCCTCTCCGCGACGGAGCCCAAAGAGCGTTACTGAGGCTCGGCCCGCGCGGGACGACGCTCGCGTCGCGAGATGGCACGAGGCCTCGCGGCTGAGCGGCTGCTGGAGCGGTCCGCGTTGGCTCGCGCGGCGTGCATAGCGTGGCGGGCGCTCGTCGTCGGCGACGTGAACAGCAGATGACAGTGGGCGCGTTCGGGGTGCCCGCTCCCGAGCCCGTGCGTCCAGCGCGCGTGGAAAAAGACGTGATCTGCGCGCGCGCGCATCGCTGAGCATGCAGCTTGCTATCCGGTCGACTGGTTGAACCATTCAAGGAGAAGCCATGATCGATTCGGAGCGTGTGCGACGTCGTCGCATCGTCGCGCTAGGGGTGAGCGTCGCGCTCGCGGGGACCTTCTCGGGCGCGCACGCACAGCCGGCGGGGGTGTCGCGTCAGGTGGCGTCGGAGTTGCGTGAAGGCACCGTCGTCGCGATCGACGCCGGAGAGCTCGTGATCGATCTCGGGCTCACGAAGGGCGTGAAGGCTGGTGACAAGGTCGAGCTCTGGCGTCCGATCCGCGTGCGGCATCCCGTGACGGGCGCGATGCTCAACGAGCGCTTCCGGATCGGCACGCTCCGCCTCGTGCAGGCGCGCGGTTCGCTCTCCCTCGCCGCGGTCGAAGGTGCCCCGACCCGGCCCCCCGCGACGGGAGACTACGTGGTCGCCGAGTCCGCGGTCCCGGTCGTCGTCGCGCCGGAGCCCACCAAGGCGGTCGGCGCGGCGACCTCTCCAGGGACCGCGTCGCCCGCGCTCGCGAACGAAACCAAGGTCGTCACGGTACCTACCGATCCGGAGGCGGAGGCGCTCTCCACCCTGATGAAGCACCTCGGAGGCGCGCCTCCCGCGAGCCGCGCGCGCGCGTATTTGACCTTCGTTTCACTCCACCCGGACAGCCCGTACGCGGCCGTGCTCCGTCAGGAGGCGCACGATCTCACGACCGAGCGCGCGCCGTCGGCCGCTCCCCCCGAGCTCCGCGGCTCTCTCCCTCGCTTCTCGCGCGCCCGGGCCGGAGTGGCACAAGCGTACGCGCTCGAGCTCGATCCGCGGTTCGTCGGCGCCGTGATTCACGCGCGGCGAAAGGGCACCCCTGCGTACCGATCGATCGCGATGGGCAGCTTCGGAGAGCGTTACTTCGCGGCCACCCTGCCGGGGGACACGCTCGCCGATCCTGGCCTCGAGTACTTCGTGGAGGGGGTCCTCGCGAACGGGACCACGGTCGCGCTCGTGGGCTCCGCGCAAGAGCCGCGCGACGTCGAGGTCGAGACGCCCGAGACGAGCGTGCGCGAGCCGGGCCAGGTCGCGCAGGTGGGGCTCATGACCGAGATCGCGTCGTTCAACGTGAAAAAAGCGAACGACTATGTGTTCCAGACCGAGGGCACCGTCGGCTGGCGTTTGCACGACGAGGGCATTCGCGCGATCCGCTCGGGCTTCGGCGTGCTGCGCGGCGAGGGCGGAAGTCTGCGCGATCTCGACGAGCTCGGGCTCGCGCCGACGAGCGTGGGCCTCACGTACGGCTACCTCGAAGCCGAGGTCGCGTTCACCCCGCGACTCTCGATCATCGGCCGGCCGATCGTCGCGCTCCGCGACGGCGGCGTAACGGGCGGGGCGCAAGGCTTCGTCCGCTTCGGGAGCGACCTCGGGACGAACCTTTCCATCGGCGGCGAGGTGCTCGGCACGGTGGGGCAGCGCGGGATCGTGCAGCTCGAATGGAAGACGATCCCACGCGTGCCGATCGTCCTTCGAACCGAGGTCACGAACCAACCCTCGAGCTCCCCCGACTACGGCGCGCGCGCGATCGCGCAGGTCGGCTACCAGCTCGTGCGCGATTTCACGGTCGCCGCGCGTGTCTCGTACCAGGGCAGGACGATCAACCACGCCGGTCCAGGGGCCGGCCTCGCGGTGGGGTACCAATGGTGAACCTGAGACGTCACGCGATGCTCGCCTTCGGAGCGCTCGCTCTCCTCGCCTCCACGAACGCGCGCGCGGACGAGCCGACGAACCTCGTCGCGCCGACGAACCTCGTCGCGCCGGCGTCGCCGAAGGAGCCGAGCGCCGTCGTCGCCGCGCCGGACGGGCAGACGGAGGGCGATCGTAAGCGGCCGGAACCAAAAGAAAAACCCGCCGTTCATCACGCCCCGGTGCTGACCGCGGCGATGGCGGAGGATCTCGTCATCGAGGCGACCCTCGATCGGCCGCACAAGCTCCGCCGCGCCGTCGTCGTGTTCCGCGGGGGTGGCACCCATGGTGAGGTCACCCTCGCGCGTTCCTCGTCCTCGGCCGACGGCTACGTCGCGGTGATCCCGGCGGCGGCCGTCCGTGGGCGCCTCGCGTACGCGATCGAGCTCGAGACCACGGACGGCGAGGTCCTGCCCGCGTTCGCTACTCGCGCGACACCCTACGAGGTCACCGTGCTCGACGACGTCCGCGATCGACGCGAGGCTGCGCTGCTCGAGCGGCTCGGTGGCCGTCGCTCCGTGGTGGAGACCTCGACCGAGTACGCGAGCTTCGGCGGCGCGCGCGTCACGCTCCCCGGTCAGGGCGGCGCGCCGGAGCGCACGATCGACGTAAAGGACCAGTTCTACCGGTTCGAGGGAAGCTACACGTATCGGCTGCTCGGGCTCGTGTCGGAGCTCGGCATTCGCGCCGGCGCGGTGCGCGGTGTCTCCGCCGTGCGCGGCGAGACCGATCCGTCGAAGTACGAGGTCGGCTTGAACTACGGAGCGCCTCGGATCCGCGTGTCCGCGACGAACTGGCTCCATTTCGACGCCGAGCTGCTCACGAGCGTCACCGAGGTCGGCTTCGCGGTCGGCGGCGGCGGCGCGGTGCTCATCGGCGATCCCTACGGCTCGAAGATCGTGTTCGGAGCAGAAGGGATCGAGGTGTTCGGCGCGCGCGGGTACACCCGCCTCGACGTGGTCGCGCACAAGCGTGTGCTCGTCTCGCCGATGGTGGAGGTGACCGGCATGCCGCACGCCGAGACGGTGGGTGTGCGGCTCCTCGGCGAGGGTCGCTTCGACCTCGGGCGCGGCTTCGGCATGTCGCTTCGTGGTGGTTACCAAGCGCGAACGTTCGACCGCGGTGGACCCACGCTCGGAGCGGGCGTGGCCTACGCGTTCTGAGCGCGCGAACGCGACGAGGACGGGGCGAAGCGAGGCTTACTTCGTGGGGCTCACGCAGCCGTCGATCGTCGCGAAGTAGTCGGTCATCAGCTCTTGGTTGAACTGGTGGCCGAGACCCGCGTAGGTCTTGATCGTCGCGTCGGCGCCGTTCCGCGCGAAGCTCTCCACCGTCGCGGTGCCCCATTTGGAGGCGATCACGGTGTCGGCTTCGCCGTGGAACGCGCGCGTCTTCGCGGCCTTCTGCTTCTCTCCGGGGAGGAGGGGGCCCGGGAGCGAGCCGGCAATCGGGATCGCGCACACGACCTCGTTCGCGTACTTCGAGGCGAAGCCGTACGAGAGGATCGCGCCCTGCGAGAACCCGGTGACGACGTACTTCTTGCCGCCCACCGCCGCCGCGACCGACTTGTGGAGCTTCTCGAGCGCTTCGCCCACGCTCGCACCCAGCTCCGCGTCGGTCATGCCCTCTTTCAGCGCGAACCACGAGAAGCCGTCCCCGAACGGGGTGTACCCGCGCGCGGTGAGCACGTGCACCTTGCCGCCGTAACGCTTGTAGAGTGCACTGAACGCGGCGGGCGTGTCGCCGCGGCCGTGGATCGCGACGACGATCGGCGCGTTGTCCGGCGCGTCGTTCGTGAAGGTCTCGATCATCTCGGTGCCTTCGACGGTGAACGTGCGCGACTCGGGGCGTGGCGCTTTTTTCGGCTCTTCGGTCTCGCTCGCGGGCTGGGTGCGGCAGCCGGTGATGACGAAGAGGGTGGCGCAGGCGAGGGCAGCGAGGCGCTTCATGGGCGCGAGGGTAGCGCGTGTGCGTCCTTCGTGAGCGTTTCCAGACACGTATCGAGCGCGACGTAGAAGTCTCCCCGCTCCTTCGCGGTCGTCGTGTGGGCGACCCCCGGATACTCCACGAGGCGCGCCGTTCCTCCTGCGGCTACGAACGCGGCCACCGTCTCGCGGTCGTGCGCGATCGCCACCCGACCGTCGTCGACCCCGTGGAACGCGAAGATCGGGGGAAGCACCGCCGGCGCTCGCGGGCGCATCGGCGCGGGCAACATGCCGGCGATCGGAAGCGCGCAGGCGACCTCGTCGGGATACTTCGCGGCGAAAGCGAACGCGAGGAAGCCGCCTTGCGAGAAGCCCACGATCGCATAGCGCCGGCCCTTGGCGATCTTCGTCACGCGCTCGTGAAGAGCGTCGCGCGCGGCGGTGAGCCCCTTCGTGACGGCCTCGGCGCTCGACGTGGCCCCGAGGTCGAACCACGAGAAGCCCTCGCCGTACGTGGCCGTACCGCGGGGGAACACGATCGTGGCGCGGGTGCGGTACTGGTCGAACGTGTCGGAGAAGCTCTCCGGCGTGTCGCTCCTCCCGTGGACCGCAAAAACGAGCGGTGAGGACGTCGCTCCGGAGTCGACGAGCGCGGCGTTCTCGAGCACGAGCGCCCCGACGTCGTCGCGATGGGTGAGGGATGCACGCTTCTCCTTGCTCGTCCCGTCGCCGCCCCCGCGGCCACAAGACGAGCCGCACGCCGAGCACGCGAACGCGAACGCGAACGCAGCCAGCGCCCCCGCGCGTAGCGTCATCGCTTCGGGTGCGCGGCGAAGAACTCGATCACCTTCTCGCCCCACGTGAACGCGTTCGGTCCCTTGCAGGGGACGGCGTACTGCGGGGAGAGGGGCGGCATCTTGGAGCCGGGGAAGCAGTGCCCACGCGAGCTGCCGAAAGGTCCCGTCGGCTCCGTCTCGTAGCCGTGCTCGAACACCTCGAGGGTGCCGCCGCCGGTCTTGGTCCACCGTCGATGGGTGTAGTTTGCATCGGATGCGACGACGGTGGGGGCCGGCAGCGCGTAGTCCGTGATCAGCGCGTCGCGAATGCCGGTCATCGTAGAGAACGGGACGGGGACGTCGGTGCGGCCGACGAGGAACACGACGTCGGCCTTGCGCGCGGGGGAGCGCCCTTGCGCGAAGCAGGTGGTCTCGCCGTTCCCGTTTCCGGCGGCGGCGGGCGCGAACGACGCGAACAGATCGGAGGCGTCGCACAAGAGGCGCCAGATCACGAAGCCACCGCGGGAGAACCCGGTCGCGTGGATGCGTTTGTCGTCGACGCGGAACACTTGCGCGAAGAGGCGCGTGATCGCGACGAGCTTGGGGTCCTCCGCGCGTGTCCACGTGGAGCCGGGCTGACCGCCGCCGAACGCGGGGCCAGTGGGGGATATCACCACGTAACCCTTTTGCTTTCCGAGGGCGTGAAGGTTCGTGTTTTGGTCGACGAGCTTGCCGTTCCCGGTGTCGCCGTGGAGCTGCAAAATGAGACCGCAGCCCGGAGCGAGGCACGCCTCGGGGATCGTCGCGTCGACGGCCAGACCTTCGCACGTGTAGACACGATCGCCCGCCGTCACGTCGGTGATGCAGCCGCTCGCGGTGGGAGGTGGAGGTCTTGCGGCGTCGACCGCGGCGTCGCTCGACGTTGGCGGTGGGCTCGCGTCGCCGATGGGTGAGCTGGTCGACGGCGAAGGCGACGTGCTCGTCGACGCGGGGCCGGTTTTCAGCGGCGGAGGGTCGTCGTTGGACGAGCAGGCGACGAGAGCGGCGAGGGCGAGCCACGCAGCGTGAGGGATCCGCATCGCCAGAGCGTACCTCGGCACGCGAACGTGGGCGCCGTGTGCGTGCCGGACTACGCTTTTTTCCGTCGAGCGCGTGGTCTCGTCGGAGTCGTTCCGAGACCACCGAGGCGCTCGACGACCCACGCGAGCGGGAGGCGCGCTTCGGCGTCGCGACGATGGACCGCGAACCACGTCTCGGCCAAGCCGTCGCGCGTGAACCGGCGCGTCACGATCTCGCCTCGCGCGACGTTGGCGGCGACGGCCCACCGCGGCACGAGGCCGACCCCGTGCCCCGCCGCGACGAGACCGACCAACACCTCCGTGAGCGGCACTCGAACGACACGCGGCATCGGGGCGCGTTCGGCCGCGAGCCGCTCGCGGAGGCGCTCCACGTCGCTCCGGGGCGCATCGGGAGAGAACAGCGTCTCCGCGCCGAGCTCCACCGCGGTCACGAAGGGGCGCGCGCTCGTGGCGCGCGTGGCGAGACGGTGCGTCGGCGCGAGGATCACCGTCCACTCGTCGTCCAAGAGCGCGGTCGTCACGAGATCGCGATCGCGCACCGTGGAGCTCACGATCGCCAGGTCGAGGGTGCCCCGCAGCAGCGCGGCGAGCGGCTCACGGGTCGCTTCGAGCACGATCCTGGGCTCGACGTGGGGGTGCTCCTTCGCGAGGCTCGCCACCAGCGAGGGCAAGAACGGGTAGCTCGTGAAGCACTCGACCGCGAGGCGGAGGGGCTCCCGTGCGCGCTCCCCGACCCGATGGAGCTCGTGCTCCACACGCGAGAGCTCGGCGAGCATCGTGCGCGCAGCGTCGAGGAGCTTCTCGCCCGCGCGGGTGAGCGCGAGCCTGCGCCGCACCCGCGTGAAGAGCGCCACGCCGAGGCGCGCCTCGAGCTCCGCGAGCTGATGGCTCACCGCCGATTGCGACAGGTGCAGCCGCGCCGCCGCGCGGGTGGGGCCGCCCTCTTCCGCGATCGCGCGGACGAGACGAAGGTGCCGTAGCTCGAGGGTCGATGACATGCGTGAGCATCATGATCTCATGAGAAACATGCGTTGGCCACATGAGCCGCGAAGGCGCACGGTAGCGGCATGACACAGCTCGCTCCTCATGGTTTCCCCGTTCTTCCGTTCCTCCCCGTCGCGCCCGGCGTCGAGATGCGCGTCCTGCGTCGTGACGAGGCGCAAGGCATGACCTTCGTGATTCGCATGGCGGAGGGCGCACACGCGCCGCTCCACGAGCACCCCGGCGGCGAGGAGACCTATGTGCTCTCGGGCAAGCTCCGGATCGAGCATCGCCTCGACGCGGACGGTCACGCGCTCCCCGATCTCGCGCTCGCCGAGGGCGACTACGCGTGCGTCGAACCGGGCGAGACGCACGACGGAGTCGCGGTCGAGGCGTGTACGTTCTTCGTCGTCGCGAGGGGAGGCGTCGCGCTCAAAAGCGGCGCGCGCGCCGACGCCCCGTGAGCCGCGCGCGAGCGTGCGAGTGCACGGAGCTGGCGAGGCGCGAGTAACGGCTTCGCGCGGATCGCTTCGCTCGGCGCGAGCTACAGCTTCGCGACGCGCTCGCAGATGGCTTCCGCGAACTGGGTCGTGCTCGCGCTGCCGCCGAGATCCGGGGTCGTGATGCCGCGCTCTTGGAAGTGCTCGGTGAGGGCGCGCTCGAGCTTCTCGCCCGCAGCCATCTCGCCGATGTGAAAGAGCATCATGACGGCGCTTTGGATGAGCGCGGTGGGGTTCGCGAGGCCCTTGCCGGCGATGTCCGGGGCGGTGCCGTGCACGGCCTCGAAGATCGCGTAGTCCTTGCCGATGTTGCTGCCCGGCACGATGCCGAGGCCGCCCACGAGGCCGGCGCCGAGATCGCTCAAGATGTCGCCGTAGAGGTTCTCCGTCACGATGACGTCGAGCCTGTTCGCGCTGCGGACCATCTGCATCGCGCACGCGTCGACGATGACCTCGGCCGGCTCGATCTTGGGGTACTTGGCGGCGATCTTGCGGAAGCACTCGAGGAGGAGGCCGTCCGAGAGCTTCATGATGTTCGCCTTGTGCACCACGCTGACCCGCTTGCGGTTCATGCGCGTGGCGTAGTCGAAGGCGTACTCGCAGATGCGGAGGCAGCTTCGCTCGGTGATGAGCTTGATGCTCTGCGCGATGCCGGGCATGATCATGAGCTCGAGGCCGGCGTAGAGATCTTCCGTGTTTTCTCGGACGATCACGATGTCGGTGCCCTCGAAGCGCGGCTCCAAGAAGGGCAAGCTGCGAATGGGCCGCACGTTGGCGTAGAGGTCGAGCTCTTGGCGGAGCGTGACGTTCACCGAGCGGAAGCCCTTGCCGATCGGAGTGCCGATCGGCCCCTTCAGGCCCACCTTGTTGCGGCGCACCGACTCGAGCACCTCGGGCGGGAGAGTGGTGCCACGCGCTTCGGCGACCGCGGCGCCGGCGTTGTGTACGTCCCACTCGATTTTCACTCCCGTCGCCTCGAGAACCCGCGCCGTCGCGTCCGAAACTTCGGGACCGATGCCATCCCCCGGGATGAGCGTGATCGTGTGTGCCATGGCAGGCCCACGCTACCGCGCCTGCTCGCGATGCGAAACATCAGAACGCGCGATCGTGAGGACAAAACACGGGATTTTTGCGCTGCGACCGCGCTAACGTGACGCGCCAATGGAGCGGATTACGCAAGTTGTGCGCGCGAACGGGCTCGACCATCGTGTCATCGAGTGGCGCGGTCCGTCGTCGTCGCGCACCGTCGTGCTGCTCCACGGGTTCATGGACGCGCCGGGCACCTTCGCCGACGTGGTGCCCGCCCTCCTCGACGTCGGCTTTCGTGTTCTCGCGCCGCACCAGCGCGGCTTCGGTGAGGGGCCTCGCGCGTCGGCCGGCGGGTACTACCACTTCCCCGACTACGCGTTCGATCTCGCCGACGTCGTCGACGCGTGCGCCCCCGGAGAGAACATCCACCTCGTCGGTCACTCGATGGGCGGCACCGTCGCGACCCTCTTCGCTGGCGCGTTCCCGGAGCGGATCGAGAAGCTCGTGCTCCTCGAGGGCACGGGTCCCTTGGATAACCCGCCCGGCGTCGCGCCGATCCGCATGCGCAAGTGGATCGAGGACGTTCGTGGCCTCGCCAAAAAGGCACAAAAACCGCTGAAATCACGCGAAGAGGCGCTTCAGCGGCTCGCGCAGAACCACAGCACGGTGCCCCTCGAGAGCCTCGCGCGGCGCGTCGACGACCTCCTCGAGGAGAAGCCCTCCGGCGAGCTCGTGTGGCGCTTCGATCCGCTCCACCGCACCCTCTCGCCGACGCCGTTCTTCGTTGCATCCTACAACGAGTTCGCGAAGCGGATCGCGTGCCCCGTGCTCATCGTGGATGGCGGCGCGTCCGGCTATCAGCCCCCGGACGAGCTCGAGCGGGTCAAGTGCTTCGCCAACGTTCGCAAGACGAGCATCGCCGCTGCCGGGCACATGATGCACTGGACGTGTCCGGCCGAGGTCGCCGCCCTGCTCGTCGACTTCTTCGGCCCCGCCTGAGCTTCGCGCTTTAGAGGGCGTCGTCTCGCGCGTCCGTCCGTCGGTGAGGAGCGCGGCCGAGACGATGCCGCGCTCGTTTCCGGGGCTCCGAAGGCTCGGCGGAGAAGCGCCTACTTGTAGCTCTTCACGAGGTCGGAGAGCTTCTTGCCCTCGCCGTCGTCGAGCATGCCGACCGCGAGCACGTTGAGGCGCTCGGGCTTCGCGAGCTCGCCCACGAGATCGCGGATCGCCTCTTTGGTGACGGCGAAGTTCTTCTCGAGCCGCTCTTCGATCGTCTCGACGCGGTCGAAGAGGAACCCGCCAGCGTAGTAGCTGCCGAGATCCTCCGGCGAGTCGAGCATCGCCTCCACGTCCCAGGCGTTCCGGTTGCGGGCCTTGTCGAGCTCCGCTTCGGTAGGGCCGTGCTCCGCGAGCTCGCGCACGAGATCGAGGATCTCTTTGGCGACCACGGTGGTGCGCGTGTGTTGGGTGCCGGCGGCGAAGTCGATGACCCCCTCGTCCTCGTAGCCGTCGAAGGCGGCGCCGACGTCGTAGCAGAGGCCCTGGGAGTCGCAGATGCGGTGATAGAGGCGGGTCGACATGCCGTCGTCGAGCACGCGCATGAGCATGTCGATCGTGGCGCGGTGAGGGCTCGCCTCCGAGTGCGCGCGGAGGGAGACACGGAGCTCGGTCTGGCTCGTGACGTTCTCCACCAGCTTGAGACGCGGCTTCTTCTGCGTGTTCGTGAACGGCTGCGCGACGACGCGGGTGCCGTTCGGGAGCGACGTGAACGCCTCCGCCGCGACGCGCGCTTCTTCGAGGGTGACTTGCCCCGAGAACGCGAGCACGCAGTTCTCGACCGTGTAGTGCTTGCGATGATGGGCGTGCAGCATGCCCGCGTCGAACGAGCGCACGCGGGCCTCGTCGCCCGTGATCGTGAAGCCGAGCGGGTGGTTCGGGAAGAGCAGCTCGCGGCAGAGGTTGTCCGCGTCGACTTGGCGACCTTCGTCGTCCAAATCTTCGAGGATCTCCTCGGAAACGATGCCCTTTTCGACCTCGATGTCGAAGAAGCCGGGGTCGGTGAGCACCTCGCCGAAGAGGCCGCAGGCGGTGCCGAGGCTGGCCTTCGGGAGGGTGACCGAGAACACGCCGAAGTCGGAGTGGGTAGCGGCGTAGAGGTACCCGCCGAGGCGCTCGAACGCGAGGTTCACCTCGTGTGCGCTCGGGCGCTTGGAGGTGCCCCGGTAGAGCATGTGCTCGAGGAAGTGGGAGAGCCCGTTCGTCTTGGTGTCCTCGAAGCGGGAGCCGACGCGCACGTAGAGGCCCACGTGCGCGCGGTGGAGCGCGGGCTGCGGCACGACGACGGTGCGGAGCCCGTTCGAGAGGGTGAACGTTTCGAGCGGGACGCTTGGGAAGGCAGGGTGCTGTGTCACGGTCCTCACATGCCGTCGTCGTCGTCGAGCGGGCCGGCGCCGGCGTCGCCCTTGCGCTTCTGACCGACGAGCAGATCCATGTTGGTCTTGATGGCGTCCTTCGAGGTCTCGCGGAGGCGCTTCACGTAGACGGCGAGCGCTTCGGCTTGTTTCGCGGCGAGGAGCATCGCGGTGTAGGTGTCGCGGTCCTTCTCGAAGTCGGCGAACGTGGCGGGCTTCTGCTCGCGGATGAGCACGATCATGAACCCGTCGTCCACGCGGAGGGGCTCCTCCATGATCGCGCCGGGCTTCGCCCCGAAGGCGAACAGTCGAACCTTCGCGTCGGCCTCGTCGGCGAGGCCGGGGATCGGCGGGGCTTGGCGGTTCACCGAGCTGCCGGTGAGCGGCTGCGGGCGGTCCTGGTCGGTGTCGGCGACGTAGACCTTGGCCGGAGCCGCGCCACCGTCGCCGCTCGTCGCCGCGTCTCCCGCGCCCGCGTCTTTCGGACCGGCGGCGGGGGTGGCGGGAGCTGCGGGGGCGGGCGGGGCAGCCTTCACGAGCGGCGCGATGGCCGCCTTCGCGGCGTCCTCGGGGCTCTTGCCGGCCTTCACGTCGGCGAGGATTTTCGTGGCGAGGTCTTTGGCGGCCTCGAGCGATTTTGCCTTGAGATACGCCTTCTTACGCTTGCTCTTGGCGTCGTCGTCCTTCTTGATGACGTGGAAGCCGAACTGGCTCTCGACCGCGCCGCTCATCTCGCCGGGCTTGAGCGCGTCGGCGGCCTTCTTGAACGACTCGACGAACCCATCGGTCTTCGTGCCCACGTCGCCGCCGCGGATCGCGGAGCCCGTGTCGTTCGAGATCTCCTTCGCGATCGCCTCGAAGGACTCGCCCTTCTTGATGCGCTCGATCGCCTTCTCGAGCTTCGCCTTGGCGGCGGCCTTCTCGTCGTCCTTCGCGCCTTTTTCGATCTTCACGAGCACGTGACGGATCGTGGAGCCTTCGACGGTGGCTGCGTTGGTCTGATCCTTCGCCCACTCCTCGACTTGCGCGTCGGTCGCGGTGACGGCGTACTTCTCCATGTACGTTGCACGTACCGGAATGTAGTTGAGCGCGGCGGTGGACTTCTCGTCGAGGTACCGGTCCCACGCCTCGGACTCCGAGATGCGGACGGGGGCGCGCACGAGGTCCCTCATGCGGGCGGCGAGGAGCTCGCGCTGCTGCCACTCGCGGAACTCGGTCGGCGAACGACCCGTCATCGCGCGGATGGTGCGCTCGTAGACCTTCGTGTCGAACACCTTCGTCTTCGGATCGCGGAACGCGCCGTAGAGCATGGGGTTCACGCGGCCGTCGCGCACGCCGAGCGAGAACGCGAGCTGCGGGTTGTCCGAAGGCACGCTCACGAGGATGAACCCCGCGAAGATCGACTCCGTCACTTCGTCGTCGCTGACGGCGAGGCCGAGGCGGGCCGCTTCACCAGCGAGGAGCTCGCGCTCCACGAGGCCGTCGAGCGAAATCTTCCCGAGGCCCATGCTCTCCGCGCGGGCGGTGAGGAGCTCGCCGGAGCCGCCGCGCGGGATGAGGAGGCGGTAGGCGGCCCGCTGGGTGCGCGGATCGATGCAGTTTCCATGCACCTCGGCGACGCACTCCTGCTTGATGGACCCGAGCTTTTGACCCGAGTTCGGGCGGAAGCCGATGACGAAGACGAGGATCGTAGCGACGATGATGGCGCCGTAGACGACCGACGTGAGACCGCGCTTGCGAAAGAGGTCCAACATGGGGAGGGCGGCCATACCACGGCCCCCCGCCAAATTCGAGGGCGACCTCCGTACGCCTCGTGAACTGCCCGCGGATCGTGCGGGTGTTCGCGATCTTCGCGTTCGGGCGTGGGTGCCCCCGGACGCAACGAGGATCGGACGTAACGAGGCTCGCGCTGCGCAGGCGGGCGCTCTCTTGGCCGCGGGAACGAGGGCGAAGGGGCCGCTCAGCGGGTGGTGGCGGCGCTCTTCTCGAGTCCGAGGGCGAAGCGTGCGTCGAGGCAGGCCTCGTCGATGGTGGCAGCTTCGCGGGTGTAGATGACCTCGTAGAAGGTATCCAACGTGCGCTCGTGGTCGGCGGGGTCCCGCATCGGCGTGGCCTGGGTGCCGAGCTCCGAGAAGCCGCGTTCGACCGCCGAGACCGAGAGCGCGCGTGCCCTCTCGAAGAGCTGCTCTGGCGACTCTCCCGAGAACGCAGAGGCTTCTGCGCGCAGCACGAGGCGAAGACGGAAGGTTCCGTTGAGTGGGGTTCTCACGCGAACGCCGGAGTCCAAGATGAGATTTTCCCGCGGGCGATCCGCGAGCACGATCTCGTCACCGAGGGTGCGATACACCTCGAGTCCGGCTTCGATGAGAGCTTTCTTGAGCTGTTGAGGAGTCACGCGAACGCCCGAGCCTCAGGTCTCTGCACACGCGGAAAAGTGGATTTTACCCACCCCCCGGACGCCGCGCAGCGCCCTCGAATCGTTCACATCAAAGGATCTGTGCTGGTTCGCGTCAAGCACCATCTCGATGAGAATGGTCTCGAAATGCCTCGTGGAACATTCTTGGTGCGCCTGTTTCGCCCTTGCTATCCTCGCAAAACCTTGTCGAAACGCACTCATCTCACGCCCCCCCACGGACTCGCGGAGCCGGGCGTCCACGCCATGCGGCGAGGGGGCGCTCGGCGCGAAGTGACCGAACGTGTCGTCCTTCGCCGCGGAGAGACCCGCTTCGAGGGGTGGGCGCTCAACGTGAGCCGAGGAGGCGTACGCCTCATCCTCGAAGACGCGATCGAGCTCGGGGAGACGTTCGAGGTCACCCTCGGCGACGATCCGTTCGAGCGGACCGGCAAGGTCGTGTGGCTCCAGGAAGAGCCGGACGGCGTCGTGTGCGGCCTCGCGTACAAGCTCGGCGCAGGCGAGGGCCCGAAGACGGTGCCGCCGCCTCCGCCCGGTTCACGCAGTCTCTGAACGCTCGTCGTCGCGCGGCGAGCCTGCGCGCGGCACACCCCTGACGAGTCGTGCGGACGGCGTTCGTGCGACGGACCGCTGTCCGTCATTTCGCGCAGGCGAGCGCGATCGTCTTCGATTTCCCTGCGATCGTGAGCTTTGCCTCGGTCGTCCCGTCGAACGCGAGCGCGGTGGTGGTCCCGCCGCCTTCGATCGTGACGGAGCCCCCTGCCTCGGGGCACGCCGCGCGGCACCGCTTCACTTTGTCGAGGGTGACCTTGAGGGCCTCTTCGCCGACCGAGCCCTCGGAAGTGCCGCTCGCTTCGATGCAGCTCTCGCCGGTGGAGAACAGGAGGGTGCGATCGACGACCCGTTTGAAGGCGCGGTCGCGCGCGCTCTGGCCTTCGACCTCGGCGTGCCACGCCGCTCGGCGGGTGGTTCCCTCGGCCGTGATTTCGGCCTTCGCGTCGAGCCGAAGCGTCGCGCGCCCGATGGCGAGCTTCTCGGCGACGATCGTGAGCGAGAGCCCGGCGTTCGACGTGGCCGCCCTCGCGTACGTGATGGTGACGACGCCGGTGAGCTTGCGGAGCCCGAAGGGACCGGCACAGTCGGTGAACGTGTAGGACACGGTGCGCGTCGCGGCGTCGTGGCGCGGAGCGACGCATCCGCGAGGGAAAAAGAAGGCTCGCGCGCCTTCTCCGGTGTCCTGTGGCCCGCTGGTGCCGACCAGGGCCGCGGTGAGCAGCTCGGTGTCTCCTTCGTGGCTCACGAGGTCGGTGCCGTCGCGCGCGCGCTGCGTCTCGGGGTCGTCGGTGGCGCTGGGGGCGCACGCCGCGCTCGCGAGGCCGACGAGGGCCACGAGGCACGTGCGCGCGACGAGCGATGGAGAGCGTGAAGAGTGCACCTGTCGGCTCCTCCTCCAGGAGTAGCACGTCTCGTTCCGTCCGCCGGAGGGCGAGGCGGCGCGAGAGAACGTGACAACCACGGTGAACCTGGCCGCGTCCGAGGGGACCTCGAATGGTTCATGCCGTCCGGCAGCGCTTTGCGCTACGACGAGACCATGGTCGAGACCCGGACTCGGGCCCTGAACTGGTTCGTTCGTGGCGGCATGCTCGTATGCGAGGGCCGGGAGCGTGTGCCGATCGACGTCGATCCGCTCGTCGTGGGGCGCGCCGAGGGCGCCCACGTCGTGCTCGACGATCCGGAGATCAGCGCGCTCCACTGCGAGCTCCGCGCGACGACCGAAGGCGTGGTCCTCCGCGATCTCGGGAGCACGAACGGCACGTTCATCGGCAAGATCCGAGTCCGCGACGTGCTGCTCGGCGAGCGCACCGAGATCACCGTCGGACAGACCCACCTCGTGGTGGAGCCCACCGGCAAGAAGCGCGTGGACGTGGGGTTCTCGGCGAGCTTCGGCTCGCTCGTCGGTACGTCGCCCAAAATGCGTCGCCTGTATGGCGTGCTCGAGAAGGTCGCGCCGACGCCGCTGAGCCTGCTCATCCTCGGCGAGACCGGTACCGGCA
>JAAFHV010000250.1 GCA_013297655.1 Myxococcales bacterium
GATCTAAGACTTCATGGAGACTCAGCGCCGCCTCGCGCTCTGATTCAGAGGGGCGTGAATTTGCGCCCCGCGACCGCTGCGTCGGTCGTGAGCGCGAACGTGACGTCTTTGGTCTTCGGGTCGGGATCTTCTTTGGTCGTGAGCGCGAGATCGTAGACGAGGCCCCACGTGACGCTCTCGTCGGCGGTGACGACGGCGACCTTGGTTTCGCAGGCCGCGATAGCTTTGCGGAAGCCTTCGGAGCCGAGGGTGAGGTCGGGACCGGCCATGCCCTTCGCGAAGCGCCGCGCGGTGGTGCCGCCTATCGTCCACACGTTGATCGCGACGTCTTTGCCTATCGATGCGGCCGCCACACATGGCGCGGTCGCGCCGAACGAAACGGGGAGCTCCGCCATCTGCCCGTCGCGCTTTTGTCCACGAATCACGACCGATTTGGCCTTCGCGTCCTTCAGCGCCGCGACGGCGATCGCGACCTTGCTCGCCTTCGCGGGGCGCATGACGACGAGCGGCACCGCCTCGCCGGCGATCTTCGGTTTGCCCCCGAGCTCGGTCGCGATCCGCACGCGCGGCTCGGCGCCTTCGAAAGGGACGCGCGATCCGTTGATGGTGATCGCTGCGTCGTCCATCGAGATGGTCGTGCTCTCGGGCTCCTTCGGAGGCGGGGTCGCGCTCGCGCTCGCGATGACGACGGGCGCGGCGTCCTTCGCGGATTCTTTCGGCTTGTCGTCGCAGGCCACGAGCGCACAAACGATGGCAAAAACCGCAGGAACGAGGCCCGAACGGAGGAAGAGTGCGACGCGCATGGCGGCACTTTACCCCTAGCTTCGTGTCGCGGTCCCGTTTCGTGTCAATCGTCGTCCGCGCCGGCGCGGGAGATGGGCGCGACGATCGCCGCGATAGCCCGCACGTAGTCCGCCGGCGCGAGCAACATTTGCGTCCCGCGCACGCCCGCTGACACGCTGACGACGGAGTGAACGAGCGCGGTCTCCTCGAACACGACGGGGTAAGCCTTCTTCGCGCCGAGCACGGTGACGCCCCCACGCACATACCCCGTCAGCGGCTCGACCTCCTTCAGCGGCACCGTCGCGACCTTCTTGTCGCCGATCGCGCGCGCCGCCGCTTTCAAGTCGAGCGACATGCCCGCCGGCACGATCGCGAAGAACGGCCCCTTCTTTTCCCCGCGAACGAGCAGAGTCTTCAGCACCTGTGCCTCGGCGAGGCCGATCTTCTTCGCGACTGTCTCGGCCGAGAGATCGCTCGGATCGACCTCGTAGCCTACGAGCTCGTGCTTCACCTTCGCTCGGTCGAGGAGCCGCGCGGCGTTGGTCTTCTCCGGCATCGCGGTGGTCGATACCGGCGTGGGCCCACGGTCGCAAGTGTCTCGCGCGACGACCGACGAGGGACGTCCGTAGGCCGGCCCGGTCCGCCGCGCGGCGAGCGCCTCAGCCACCCCCGAGGAGCGTGATCATCTCACGCGCGACGCCTTCCGCGGACGCTGGATTTTGCCCCGTCACGAGCCGATCGGCGACGACGACGTTCTTCTTCCAGAGGCCTCCCGGGCGAAACGTACCGCCGCTCGCGACGAGAGCGTCCTCGAGGGAGAACGGGACCACCGCCTCGAGGCCGACGGCGCGCTCTTCGTCGTTCGTGAAGCCGGTGACGGCGCGCCCCGCGACGAGCGGCTTTCCGTCCGCGGTCTTCGCGTCGACGAGCGCGGCCGGGCCGTGGCACACCGCGCCGACGACACCCCCCGCGTCGTGGACCTTGCCCGCGAGCGCGGACACGGCTTTCGACCGGAAGTCCCACATCGTGCCGTGGCCCCCGGCGAAGAACACCGCCGCGTACTGGCTCGCGTCGACCTCGGCCACGGGCCGGCTCGTGTGGAGCGCGTCGACGAGCGCGCTGTCGTCGAGAAATTTCGCGTTCACCGGGTCGTCGCGATCGACGCCGTCGAGCGGCACTTTCCCCCCGCGGACGGAGGCAAACGCGACGTCGTACCCCGCCGCCACGAACGCCGCGTGCGGGTGGGTGAGCTCGGACAGGTACGCGCCCGTCGCTTCCCCGGTGCTTCCTTTGGTGGCGTGGCTCGTGAGGACAATGAGAACGGGCTTCTTCATGGCGACTCCTTCGTGGCTGCTCTTCGCGACCACGAAGGGCAACATGCCGCGGACTGCACGCGGGAGGTAGGTCACGGAAATGCTCAAGACTTGTACACTGGAGGTACAATGCTCTCGCCCTCCCCCCTCGGCTCTCTTCCGAACGTGGCCGCGTTTTGCCGCGCGTTCGAGACGGGGAGCTTCACCGCCGCGGCGAAAGATCTCGGGGTCACGCCGCAGGCCACGAGTCGATCGGTCGCTCGCCTCGAGGCCTCGCTCGGTGTCGCGCTCTTCCGGAGGAGCACCCGCGCCCTCGTGCCGACGCCCGCCGCGCGCGCCTACTACGAGACGTGCCGCGAGGCGCTCGGCCTCCTCGCGCGGGGCGAGCGTGATCTGCGCGAGACCACGCCGGAGGGGGCGCTGAAGATCAGCGTGCCCACGACCTACGGGCACCATCGTTTCCTCCCCGCCCTCGGGCGCTTCCTCATGGCGAACCCGAAGGTGCGCGTGGAGGTCGACGTGGCCAATCGAAACGTGGACTTCGTGCGCGAGGGGTTCGATCTGCGATCCGGATGGGGACGCCGAAGGATGCGTCGTTCGTCGCGCGGAAGCTGGGAGATTTCCCGCTCGGCACGTACGCGAGCCCGTCGTACCTCGCGCGGATGGGTACCCCGAAGCGACCGGAGGACCTGGCGCACCACACGTGCATCGGGTTCGTGCTCCCGAGCACCGGGCGCGTGCTTTCGTGGCCGTTCGGAGCCGCCGCGGGGGCAGGGCTCACCCACGTGCCGCGCGGCGCCGTGCGCGTCACCCACGATTTCCTCGCCGCGATCGTGCTCGCGCGGGCGGGGGCGGGGCTCGTTCACACCTACGACTTCTTGGTGAAGGACGAGAGGGCGCGCGGCGCGTTGGTGGAGGTCCTCGAGCCCTTCCGCGGCGCGACGCGGCCGTTCTGTCTCCTTCGTCCGCGGGGCGAGCTCTCTCGAGCGGCGCGCGCGCTCGCCGACTTCGTGATCGCCGACGCGCGCGACTTGGACCGGGCAGGAGGTTGATCACGGGCGTCATTTTTGCGGTCGAGGCGGGCGCTCGAAACGGTCTCGCAACCTGGGCGTGCTAGTGGAATTGTCGTGCCAGACCTCGTCGAGCTCGATCGTGATCACCCTGGATTTCGTGACCCTGCATACCGCGCGCGGCGCAACACCATCGCGAGCCTCGCGCTCGCGTACACCGCGGGCGACCCAGTGCCCAACGTGCCATACGAGCCGCAAGAGGTCGGCGTGTGGGGCACCGCGCTCGAGCACCTCGCGCCGCTTCATGCCCGTCGCGCCTGTCCGGAGTACATCGCCGGTTACCCGAAGCTCGGGTTTCGGCACGATCACGTCCCCTCGTTCGAGGAGATGAACACGCGCCTCGGCGCGCTCACGGGCTTTCGTCTGGAGCCCGTCGCGGGGCTCGTCACTCCCCGCCAGTTCATGGAGCGCCTCGCGCAGCGCGTGTTCTTGGCGACGCAATACATGCGTCACCACTCCGCGCCCCTTTACACACCCGAGCCCGACGTGATTCACGAGCTCGTCGGTCACGGCCCGCTCCTCGCCGACCCCGTGTTCGCGGAGCAAAATAGGCTGTTCGGCGAGGCCACGTTGCGCGTCGACGACACCAAGATCGACGAGCTCATTCGGCTCTACTGGTACGTACTCGAGTTCGGCGTCTACGAAGCGAGCGACGGCCTTCGTGTGGTCGGCGCGGGGTTGCTCTCCTCCTTCGGGGAGCTCGGGCGCTTCGAAGAGAAGGCCGATTTGCGACCGTTCGACATCGCCACGATCGCGAGCACCCCGTTCGATCCGACGGACTATCAGGGGGTCTTGTTCGTCTCGCCGTCGAAAGAGAAGCTCGTCGCCGATTTGGAAGGTTTCTTGAAAAAGGTCATCGCGCGATAGCTCACGATCGCGGACGTCGCTCCGCCGTTCGGCTGAATCCCCGCGTCGGCCCGTTCGGACGACGGGTCTTCGCCCCCCGCGTGGCCCCGGAGAAATCGTCGACCTTGGCCGCGTGGGGCGGGGAGAAGCGGAGTGGCCGTAGCGTATACTGCCGGACGACCTCGTTCGTCGGCGCTCTACCTTCAGGCGCGCCCGTCATTTCGGGGCAATGATAGGCGGTTCACGAAAAATGCCCTCGCTAGTGCCCTCTGTCCGCGTGCTCGTCGCGTTTGCATCGTTGGGAGTCGTCGTGTCGTGCTCGACGACGGAAGAGGTACCCACCCCGGCATGCGAAGGCGCAGCCTGCGCCGAGCCTCGGTCCGACGCGAGCGTGATCGACGCCGCGCCCGGGCCGGACGCTGGCGCCCTCGCCGACGCGGCCGACGGAGCCGACGGAGCCGCACCGAAGGTGGAGCGCGTGCTCTTCGTAGGCAACAGCTACACCGAGTTCAACGATCTCCCACGGGTCGTGCGCGAGCTAGGCGCCGAGACGGGAGCGCCGATCGTCACCGAGGCGGTCCTCGTCGGCGGCGCGACGCTCTCCGACCACTGGTCGAAGGGCGACGCCAACGGGAAGATCGACAAGGGAAACTTCGACGCCGTCGTGCTGCAAGGGCAAAGCCTGGAGGCGCTAGGCGGCGAGGGCGACTTCGCCACGTACGCGCCGCGCTTCGGCGACAAGGTGAAGGCCGCGGGCTCCCGCGCGGTGTGGTACGCGACCTGGGCGCGCGGGCCCGGTGCGTCCGCGAACATGCGCGGCGAGGCGGTCGCCAATCGAATCGAGCAGGCCTACAGCAAAGTAGCGATCGCCAAAGGGGGTAAGGTCGCGCGCGTCGGCGCTGCGTTTCTCCAAGCCCAGATTCGCCTTCCGGCAGTGCCGCTCTACATCGAAGATCAAAGCCATCCAACCAAAGAAGGCACGTTCTTGGCGGCGTGCACGATCGCGCACACGCTCACGGGGAAAGTGCCTCGGGTGCCGGATCCGGCGCCGCTCGGCATCCCGCGCGCTACCGCGCAAGCGCTCTGCAACCTAGCGGCCGACGTGCGGTGCCTCGAGGGTGGGGAACTGTGCGACGGAACGTGTTTCAAGTTGCAGACCGACCCCAAACACTGTGGCACCTGCGCCAAAGCGTGCGCGGCGGGCGACCCATGCATCGTGGGCCAATGCGGGTGTCCTAACGGCACAACGGCGTGCTCACTCGAGTGCCGTTATCTCCAGAGCGACCGTGACCACTGTGGTGCATGCGGCAAAGCTTGCGACGCAGGTCGCTACTGCAGCAGCGGCGCCTGCGTTTGTAGCGGATCCTCGGTGCCCGTGGCGGTGTCGTTGCCACAGCTCGCCGCGATCGATCCTGGCTGCACCGAGCTCGGCCAGTCTGCTTGCGACAACGCGGCGAAACAAGTTTGCCTGTCGCGCGGGTGTGCCGCTACGGGCCTCGGCCCCGCTTCTGGCCACGCCCCGAGCGGAGACAGCGTGTTGTGCCTCTCCACCCCCGTGCCCGCGCAAGTCGATTACTCCGCGCTCCAGGCGATGGATGCGCGGTGCGATGGCGTCACCGAGCGCCACGGCGAAGGGTGCGTCACCGCGGTGAATCGTTATTGCCAATCGCAGGGCACGGTCGGCGGGTTCGGCCACTACCCGGCGACCGGCGCGCAAGTCGCGGTTACGTGCCTCGGTACCTCGCGCGCGCTGGCGGTCACGGTCGACAATTCCGCCCTTCAAGCCCAAGCTTCCCGGTGTGTGCCCCACGCCGTGACGTGCAACACCGCGGCATGGAACCTGTGTAAATCGTTTGGATTCGTCGCTGGCGTCGGCCCGGTCGAAGCCTCCGCCGATCTCCGTACCGTGCTCTGCGTCCGCAACTGACGCGCCTCGCGCCTCGCTTCCTTCCGCCTCGCATCCTTCCGCGACCGAACGTGCTAACGCCGTTCCCATGAAGCGTCTCGAGAAGGACAGCATGGGCGAGGTGGAGGTCGACGCGGACCGCTACTGGGGCGCGCAGACGCAGCGGAGCCTCCAGAACTTCGTCATCGGAGGTCACAGGTTCGGGCGCGCGGTCATCTCCGCGTTCGGCGTCGTGAAGCGCGCGTGTGCGCTCGTGAACCGCGATCTCGGGAAGCTCGATCCGAAGCTCGCGGTCGCGATCGACGAGGCAGCGCAGCGGGTCGCGACGGGTGAGCTCGACGCGCACTTTCCGCTCGTGGTTTGGCAGACGGGGAGCGGCACGCAGACGAACATGAACGCGAACGAGGTTATCGCGAACCTCGCGAACGAGAGCCTCGGCGTAGCCCTCGACGCCGCGCCGGGCGCGAAGAAGCCCGTCCACCCGAACGATCACGTGAACATGTCGCAGTCGTCGAACGACGTGTTTCCGACGGTGATGCACGTGGCTGCCGCGATCCGGATCGACCAGCGCCTCTTGCCCGCGGTCGCCGCCCTCCGCGGCGCGATCTCCGAGAAGGCCACCGCGTTCGACGCGATAGTGAAGATAGGTCGAACTCATCTTATGGACGCGACACCGCTCACGCTCGGACAGGAAATGAGCGGATGGGCCGCGCAGCTCACGATCGTCGAGAAGAAGCTCCTCCAATCGAAGGACGACTTGCTCGACCTCGCGCTCGGCGGCACCGCGGTGGGAACGGGCTTGAATAGCCACCCCGAGTGGGCCGCGCGCGTCGCGCAGAAGATCGCCGAGCTCACGAACGTGCCCTTTCGCACCGCGCCGAACAAGTTCGCCGCCCTCGCTGGCCACGAGGCCTACGTGGCCGCGAGCGGGGCCACGCGAGGGCTCGCCGTCGCCTGCCTGAAGATAGGAAACGACGTGCGCCTCCTCGCGAGCGGTCCGCGCGCAGGCATCGGCGAGCTGTTGCTCCCCGCGAACGAGCCCGGGAGCTCGATCATGCCCGGCAAAGTGAACCCCACCCAAGCCGAGGCCCTCACGATGGTGAGCGTGCACGTGATGGGCAACGACGCCGCGATCGGCATCGCCGCCGCGAGCGGGCACCTCGAGCTCAACGTGTACAAGCCGATGCTCGTCCACAACCTGCTGGAGAGCATCGAGCTCCTCGCCGACGCGTGCGACAGCTTCCGGAAGAACTGCGTCGTAGGGATAGAGCCCAACCGCGAGACGATCGCGCGTCACGTCGCCGAGTCGCTCATGCTCGTCACCGCCCTCGCGCCGGTCGTGGGATACGACGCTGCCGCGAAGATCGCAAAACGCGCGTACGACGAACGGACGACCCTGAAAGAGGCGGCGATCGCGTCGGGTCTCGTCAGCGCCGAGGTCTTCGATGCCCACGTTCGTCCCGAAGACATGACAGGTCCGCGTTGACTCGAACGACGCCGTCGCCGCGAAGAACAATCGCGGCGGGCAGGGCGCCTCGTGCGCAGATCAAAAGATGACGTCGTCGGCGAGATAGATGGCGGCCGGAAATCCAGGATTGGCAATCGCCGCGTCGGGCGAATAGGCAATCTCGGCGCGGAAGAGCGCGGCCTTTCCCCAGAGCACCAAGATACCGCCGCCGGTGCCGATTTTGATTCCGGGGGTCTTTCCGTCGCGTGGGTCGTCGAACGAGTAGTTCATGAACACGCGCCCTGCGTCGAAGAACGCGTCGAGCCCGAACTCGAGAGATGTCCCGAAGGGCTTCACGCCGAAGAGCATGCGGCGAAGCTCCACGTTGCCGAACGTCTTGAGGCGCCCGTAAAAGAGCGCCGCCGGCACGCCGCGGACACCGTCTTCGCCGCCGAGCGCGGCTGCGGGGGTGAACGATCCGTATTGGCTCAGGTCGAACACGGGGAGGTTACCCGCCGCTGCGTCCACCACGAGGCGCGAGGCGAAGATGATGTCGCCTGGAAGATACACGTATTTTCGGAGGGCGAGGTGCGCGGCGCCGTAGGTGGCGGCGGTGTCGGGGAACACCGAAGCGACACGGACCGAGAGCTCGTGAAAGTCGCCTGTCCGGGTGAGGATCTCGCGATCGCGAGTGTCGTAGATGACCCCGAACGACGGGACGACGATCCCTTGCAAACCCTCGCCGTACGTCGTGCGATCGCCGCTCGGCGTGCGCGCCGCGTAGTCGCGCGCGAGGAACGAGTCTGCATACGGCTGCGCGTGCAGCGCACGGAACTGGAGCCCGATCTGCGCGGTCCAGGTGTCGTTCGCGCGACCGGGCGGGGGGCTCGTCTCCCCGCGCCGGGTCACGAGAGGGAACCTCAGCACGTTCCGGATGCGGAGCTCCTCATTGACGAACTGGCCTTTGCCGAGGCCGTCGACCGTCAACGTCGCGGGATCCGGCGCCGCCTGATTGCCTTGCCCGAAATAGAGCTCGTTGACGGTACGGCTGTAGAATGCACCGAACGTATAGCGGTATCGCGAGCCGAAGATGCGCGGCACGTCGAGGCGACCGCCCCACCCCTGCTGCACGAGCTCCGCCCCGCGCGGGCCGCTCTTCACGCTCGTCGAGCCGATGACGTCGAGCTGCCAGCGGTACGGCTTCGCGTCGCCGCCGACGCCGGTCAGCACCGCCGTCGCGCCGACGAGCACACCGATGTCCGAGCCGCCGCCGACGATCGGGAGCGCCGCCCATTCCGTCTTTTTGTCGTCGGGAGGCGGAGCCACGACGGTGACGGGAGGAGGGGACGCGGGCAGCGCAGGCGGGCCGCGCGGTGGCTCGCTCGCGACCGCAGCTCCGGCGTCTTCGCCTGCGTCGGCCTGCGTTGACAGCACGAGCTCCCCCGTGTCGGCGGCTGCGCCTGCGTCCGCGGACGGTCGTTGCTCGGCTCCGCTTGGCTCTTCGGCCGCGGCCGCGGGAGAGGGTGGCGCGAGGGAAAACGCTGCCCAGACGAGACCGATGGCCCCGCCCCAGATCGCGAGCTTACGCCTCGTCATGGCGTCTTTTGAGGCTCCACGAGGGCCGTCGCGCGCGGTGTGTCGGTCGACGGCTTCGGGAATCGTCGAAACGCGTGAGTCAGTTGCCCGAAGTATCCCTTAGGGAACGCGGGGTTCCCGTAGATACCATAGCTCGCGGGCTTCTTGCCTTTGGGGAGATATCCCGTCCCGAAGATCCAATCCCAGATCGCGAGCTTCGTCGCGAAGTTCACGCCCTTGTGCTCGCGTCCGACCGTGTCGTCGTCGGCGTGGTGCCACCGATGCATCTCGGGCCCGTTGAAGACGTACTGGAGCACACCCATCCGGACGTCGATGTTCGAGTGGATGAACATGCCCCACGTCGCGTCGAGCACGCCCTTGATCAACGCCACTTCGGGGTGTGCGCCAAAAACCACGATCGGCGCGTACTCGACCGTTTGATTGATGAGGATCTCGAGGGGGTGCGAGCGCGACCCCGAGAGCCAGTCGACGTCTTTTCCGGAGTGATGCGCCTCGTGGGTGCGCCAAAACCAACGATTTTTGTGCTGGAATCTGTGGAATGTATAAATGTAGAGATCGTGGGTGACGAAGAAGAAGAGCACCTGCGCCCAGATGGGCCAGCTCGTCACGAAATGGAGTCGGCTCTTCCCCGCCGCGTCGAGGGCCTCGATGATCTTGGCGATCACGAGGCCGAGCACGTAGCTCTGCGCGAACGTGTAAACGAACATGTCGAGGACGAAGCCCTCACGAAAGAGCTTCTGCCGCTTGTCATAAGGAAATAGGCGCTCGAGGCCCACCATCAAGAACCCCCAGAGGGCGATGACGATCGGCGATACGAGGGGCCAGTCGATACCGTACGCGTGCTTCATGGTTCTCTCGCGCGGGCACACACCGCGCATCGCTCGGCGACGCGCGGTGTTCGAACGTGCGCTCGCTCAGGCTGCCGTGCTCGCGACGCGGCGGAGCTTCTTTGCCATTTTGAGCTCGGTCTCGGTGACGCGCTTGACGCCGTCGCCGAGGGAACGCTCGATATCGCGAATGTTGGAGACGAGGCGCATCATGCCGCCCACCTCCACGCTCGCGGCTTGGTCGGTGCCCCACATCGCGCGGTCGAGGGTGAGATGGCGCTCCACGAAGGTGGCCCCCATCGCGACCGCGGCGAGGGTCGGGGCGAGGCCCGTCTCGTGCCCGGAATACCCCGTCGGAATGCCATAACGCTCGGCGAGGACCTGGATCATGCGGAGGTTCAGGTCGTCGAGTGCGGCGGGATACGCCGAGGTCGCGTGCGCCATCACCATGTTGCTCCGGCCCACGATTTCGACCGCGGCGTCGATCTCCTCGAGGGTCGACATGCCGGTCGAGAGGATGACGGGGCGCCCGGTGCGCTTGATACGGCGGAGGAGATCCTTGTCGGTCACGCTCGCGGAGGCGACCTTGTAACAAGGAGTATCGAAGCCCTCGAGGAAGTCGACCGCGACCTCGTCCCACGGAGAGGCGAACCAGTCCATGTTTCGCTCTTTGCAATAGGCATCGATCGCCTGGTAGTCGGCTTTCGTGAGCTCGACCTTATGACGGTAGTCGATGTACGTCATCCGCCCCCAAGGAGTGTCGCGCTCGATGTTCCACTGGTCTTTCGGCACGCAGAGCTCCGGCGTGCGCTTTTGAAACTTCACGGCGTCGCACCCGGCGAGCACCGCGCCGTCGATCATGCGCTTGGCCATGTCGAGGCTTCCGTTGTGGTTGATACCGATTTCGGCGATCACGTAGACGGGGTTTCCCCGGCCCACGTCGTGGCGACCGATGCGGACCTTGGGCGTATTGGTTTGCTCGTTCGACATGATGACCTCAGATTCGGTGGGGCAGGACGATATCGGCGAAAGCGCGGAAGGCATGGTTCCCTCCGCGCACGGGAAGGACGATATGAGTGAGCTCTTTGATGGCGGGGATGGCGTCCTCCGGACAGGCGAGGAGACCTCCCTCGAGCGCTCGAAAAACAGGGAGATCGTTGAGGTCGTCACCGAGGTATGCGCATGCGGTAAGTGGCACTCCGCGCGCGGCGGCGAGCGAGGCGATTCGCTCTCCCTTTTCACGCACGCCGAGGTGAACCTCTTCGAGCCCGAGCTTCTTCGCGCGGGTGGCGATGGCGGGCCCCGCTTCGCCGGAGAGGATCCCGCATACGATCCCGCTCGAACGAAGGAGCTCGAAGCCCATGCCGTCACGAACGGAGAACTTGCGCTGTTCGTCGCCGTCGGCGCCGTAATAGACGCCACCGTCGGTGAGCACGCCGTCACAATCGGTGATGACGAGGCGGAGCGCTTTGACGCGCGCGCGGAGGGTGGCCTCGGTGAGCTTGGAGTGGAACGTCAGCACGCCGTGAACCCCCCGTCGACCACGAGCATCGCGCCGGTCATGTACGCCGAAGCGTCGCTTGCGAGGTAAACGACGGCGCCGTGGTAGTCCTCGCGATTGGCGAGGCGGCCGAGAGGCGTCTTCGCCGAATAACGAACGACGAAGTCCTCGTTTTGGCCATTGGAGACGCCGCCGGGGCACAGCGCGTTCACGCGGATGCCGAGCGGACCCCAATACGAAGCGAGGTATCGGGTGAGCTGCACGACCGCCCCCTTCGTGGTCGGGTAGGCTGCCGATTTGTAGAACATTTGGCGCCCCTCCTTGTCGCGGTAAAGCGATTGGTCGGGGGCGACGAGGCCGTAGGTCGACGCGACGTTCACGATGCTCCCACGCTTGCGCGCGACCATCGAGCGGCCGAGGACCTGCGACGCGAGGAACACGCCCGTGACGTTGACGTCGAGCGCGCGGCGGAACGTTTCGACGGAGAGGTTCTCGAACTTGGAGGCCTCGAGCAGCTCGGGGCCTGCCTTCGCCTCGACCTTTTCGTCGAGCGCGGCGTTGTTCACAAGGACGTCGATCCGACCGAGCTTGGCCAAAATCGCCTGCTCCAAGCGCTCGACGTCGGCCTTGTTCGTCACGTCGGCGCCGTGGGCGAGCGCCTCGAGGCCCATGCCCTCGAGCTCGCGCGCGAAAGCGACACACGCGTCGTGGTCGCGGTCCGTGACGACCAGCTTCGCGCCCTGACCGCCAAGCGCGCGAAGGTGCTCCCGACCCAAGAGCCCGAGAGAGCCCGTCACGACGCACACCTTGCCGTCGAGCCGAAAGAGGGAGTCGGCGCTCATGCCTTTACCTTCGGCTTGGTGTTGAACTTCGATGTCTTGCGGAACACGGCCTCTACCGGCTCGCCGCGGAGATCTTTCTCGACAGTGCCCTCTTCGACTGCCTTCTTCACGAGGGGGAGCACCTCGGCGTAAGCGGCGAGCACCTCGGCGACCTCGCGGTCTCCGTGGGCATAGGACATGTTGTGGAAGCCCGACCAAAGCACCCCGCGCCGAATCATCTCCTGTTGAAAGAGGGACTTCGTGGCGAGCGGGGTCGTGCCCTCGGGGGCGAAGGTCATGATCGTGCGCGCAGGCTGGCCGATGCAGCTCGTGAACGCGACTCCGTGCTCCTTCGCGAGCGCGCGATAACCTTCGGCGAGCTTGTTCCCTTGCGCCGCGATGGTCTCGAGCACGGGCTTGGTGCGCATTTCGGTGATCGTCGCCTTGGCGGCCGCGAGAGAGAGAGCCTCGCCGCCGAAGGTGGTGAAGAAGAAGACGTCTTTCTCGAAGAGGCGCATGACGTCGCGGCGCCCGCTGAGGATCGAGAGCGGCATTCCGTTGGCGACCGCTTTCGAGAAGCAGGCGAGGTCGGCGCGTACGCCGAAGGCTTCTTGTGCGCCACCGAGGGCGATGCGGAACCCCGTCCACATTTCGTCGAACACGAGCAGCGCGCCCACGCGATCGCACGCCTCGCGCACCGCGGCGAGGAAGCCCGCCTTCGGAGGCTCGAACACGGTCGGCTCGAGGATCACGCACGCGACGGTGTCGTCGATCGCGGCGGTGAGGGAGTCGATGTCGTTGTACTCGAACGTGCTCACGAGGTCGGTGACCGCGCGCGGAATGCCCTTGTCGCGGTCGGTGACGCCAATGTGCCAGTCGTGCCAGCCGTGGTATCCGCAGCAGAGCACGTTGTCGCGGTTGGTGAAGGCGCGCGCCACCCGCACTGCCGCCTGCGTGACGTCGGCGCCGGTCTTCGAGAAGCGCACCGATTCGGCGTTCGGCACCACCTCGCGCACCATCTCCGCCACCTCGACCTCGAGCGGGTGAACGAGTGAGAAGGTAATCCCGTCCTCTAGCTGACGACGAATGGCTTCGTCGACGGCGGGATAGGCATAACCGAGGGAGAGCGGGCCTATCGCCATCTGAAGGTCGACGAACTCGTTGCCGTCGACGTCCCACACCCGGGCGCCCTTTCCGCGGACGAGGTACTGCGGGGCGACGCCGCGCACGTATTGGCCCGGGCCCTTCGCGAGGGTCTGGGTTTGAGCCGGGACGAGGCCCTTGGCGCGCTCCGCGAGGGCGAGCGATCGATCGATCTT
>JAAFHV010000251.1 GCA_013297655.1 Myxococcales bacterium
CAAGCTCATCGAAGAAGGAAAACCGACGAGCGGCCTCCACCTCATCGCCTCTGGTGAGGTCGCCGTGATCGGGCACGAAGAGGGGGGCGAGCCGTTCGTCATCAAGACCCTCGGGCCGGGCGACGTGGTGGGTGAGGTGGCGCTCGTGCTCCGTCGCGACGCGAACGCCGACGTGACGGCGGTGCACCCGACCGTGACGCTGCACTTGCCGCGCGAGGAGTTCGTGACCCTGATTCGGGTGCACCCCGCCATCTTGCACGGGCTCTACATCATGGCGATCGAGCGAGACGACGAGACCTCGAGCGTGCTCGCGACCTCGACGTGGAGCGTGGCGGACGAGGACGTGCTGCTCTGAACGGCAGGTGAGCCGCGGCGGGCCCCCGAGACCCTTTGCAACGGAGTCGCAAAAGGGCTAGTGGCCTCTTCGTGAGCATGAAAGAGCAGGAAATCGCGGACGAAGGACCGGTCTCGAAAGAGGGGCAGGGGCCGTCGCGCGACGCCGATCCGCCACCCGCGGCGGGCGATGCTGCTCATGGTCACGAGCACGGGCCGGGGTGCGCGCATGATCACGCGCACGGGGACCACGCGCACGGGGACCACGCGCACGGGGATCACGAACACGGGCACGGGGATCACGAACACGCGCACGCGCACGGGGAACACGATCACGAACACGGCCACGCGCACGGGGATCACGGCCACGCGCATGGGGATCACGAACACGCGCACGGGGATCACGAACACGGGCGTCCTTCGGGGTACTCCGCCGCGGAGGAGAAGCAGGTCCGGCGTTTGCGCTGGGTGCTCGCCACCGTGTCGAGCTTCTTTCTCGTGGAGTTCGCAGGGGCCCGGTTGGCGAAGAGCGCGGCCCTCGAGGCCGACGCGCTCCACCTCTTGATGGACATCTTCGCCCTCGGGATGAGCCTCTACGCGATGCGCCTCGCGGTGCGCCCGCCGACGAAGGAGCACACCTTCGGGCTCCGTCGCGCCGAGCCGATCGCGGCTCTCGTGAACGCGGGACTCATCCTCGTCGCCACCTTGGAGATCGTGCACGAGAGCATCGCGCACCTGCGGGGGGCCGAAGATCCGAAGGGCACGATCATGCTCGTCGTGGCCGTGATGGCGCTCGGCGTGAACGGGGTGAGCGCGTGGCTGCTCCACGGCGCGATGGGCCACAGCCACCATGGGCACGACCATGGGCACGACCATGGGCACGACCATGGCCACGGCGGGAAGCGCGGAGACAGGGCGAAAGAAGCGCACGCGCGTGGTCACGCGTTGAACTTGCGCGGAGCTTGGCTGCACCTCATGGGCGACATCCTCGGCTCGGTCGCCGCGCTCCTCGCCGCTCTGGTGGTGAAGCTCGGCGGTCCGGTGTGGGTCGATCCGGCGGCGAGCTTCTTGGTCGTCGGCATCCTCGTGTTCGGTGCCCTTCGCCTCGTACGCGACGCGCTCGCGGTGCTCATGGAGTCGGCGCCGAAGCATCTCCCGACCGACGAGGTGCGCGACGCGCTCTTGGGGCTCGCGAACGTGGCCTCGGTGGACGAGCTCCACGTGTGGACCCTCGGCGGCGGCAAGGACGCCGTCATGGCGAGAGTGACGACCGCGTCCGAGGACGCCCGCGCCGGCAAACGCGCGGCAGACCATCTCCGCGAGACGTTCGAGCTCGGCTGGGTCGTCGTGCAAGCCGACCCGCCCGTGTGAATCGTCGGGCTGCTAGATGCCAAAAACCTGCGCTAAAGATGGCGGGTAGGCCGGTATTCAGTGTGGAGTGTCGACGCGTAAGTCAAACGCTATAATTCGTCCGCCGTTCGAATAGGCGCGCCCGCCCGCGAGCTCGATGATCCGCCGAAAATAGCCGCTCCGCGCGCGCCGAATCGCCATGTCCGAAAATGGCCCTTGGCTCGGCTCACGGTCTTGCGCTGCCTTCGTGACAGGTCTGCGCCGACGGTGGCGATGTCATTGACGGAACGAATTGGCGGTTGATACGGTTTGGCCTAGTTGCCTACGTCCTTTCTTCCAGGGGGAACCATGCGAAATACTTTTGTCGTGCCGTTCGTGCTCGTGGCTTGCGCGGCGCTCGGACATGCGGCCTGCTCTTCGGACACGCCCGTCGACAACACGGTCAAGGACTCGGGGACCACCGACACGGGGAGCGGAGACGACACCATCACCATCGGCGTGAACCTCGCGCTCACGGGCACGGGAGCGCCCGCCGGTCAGCCCGCGCAGCAGGGGACGCGGGTGGCCCAGCAGCAGATCAACTCGCTCGGCGGTGTGCTCGGAAAGAAGGTCGTCTTCGAGATCGTCGACGACCGCACCGACAACGCGGTCACGAAGAGCGTGTTCGAGGGCTTCTTCGGACGGAAGCTCCCCGTCGTGCTCGGGCCGAGCGCGAGCGGGCAGGCGATCGAAGGGCAAAATCAGGCAAAAGCGGCGGGGTTTCCGCTTATCTCGCCCTCCGCAAGCACGCCGGTGACCACCCTCGCCGAGCCGGCGAAGGACCGCTTCTTCTTCCGCACCGCGCCGTCCCACGCGCTCCAAGCGAAGGCGATCGCGATCCGTCTCTTCAAAGGCATCGGGAAGGCCACTCCGCCCGGCGACGCGGGAGCCGGCGATGGCGGTGCTCCCTCCGCGGGCGCGTGCCGGAAGATGGTCGTCATCGCGCAAGACGACGCGTACGGCAACCCAATCGCGGCCGGGATTACCGAGACGATGAAGGCCCTCGGCGCCGAGGCTCCGACGGTCATCAAGGTCGCGTCGGCGCCTGCCGCGAGCTACGACGCCCAGGTCGCCGAGCTCATCGCCGCGAAGGCCGACTGTCAGGTCGTCGCCTCGTTCCCCGCCGTCGGCACCGTGTACATGCGCGCGTTCAGGAAGGCGACCGCGACCGACACGTCGCGCGACTGGTCCACGTTCGTCTCGATGGGCTCGAACGCGATGAAGAACGCCGACGCGCTCATCAGCGCGCGCGACAACCCCGCCGATCCGCAGTCGGCTTCGTCGATGGAGGGCATGTACCTCATGAACTTCGACCTCAGCCCGAAGACGCCGCAAGCGAACGAGTTCAAGAACGTGTTCGACGTGACGGTGGGCAGCGATCCGAAGGCCGATTTGCCCGGTTATTCGGCCAACCAGTACGACGCCGCGATCCTCGCGGTGCTCGCGATTCAGCGGGCGGGTACGACCACCGACGGCACCAAGATTCGCGACGCGCTCTTCGAGGTGTCGCGTCCGCCGGGGGCAGCCTATTCGCCTGCGAAGCTCGCCGACGCGCTCGTCGCCCTCCGCGGCGGAGCCGACATCGACTACGACGGCGCCTCGGGCCCGGTGAACTTCGACGACTACGGCGAGGTGCTCGCGAACTTCGTCGTCTTCCGCGTCCAGACCGGCGCGTTCGCCGAGATCAAAGAGGCGGGCCTCACTCCCGACGATCTGAAGTAGGCAATCACGACGAACGTCGCGTCGAGCCGCGTCTGCCCCGTGCGACGCGGCTCGATGCCGTTTTGTCGTCGCGCTTACGACTTCGTGTCCACGCGCGATCGCCCACGCCGCGCGGCAGCCGAGCGACGACGGGCGCGCGCAGCTCGTCTACCGGCGACACGGGATCGCACACGGCACGAGGCCTCGTCGGGGTCCAATGGCGGGCGATTCTCGGCGAAATGCAACGTGTGCCGTGCTGCCGAGCTCGTCGGGGCCGCGTCCGGTGGGGCGTTGCCTCGTTCTACTGGACGGCGCTCGGGAAATTGCGCGACACTCGTGTCTCCTAATGGACAACGCGAACCTCGACCACATCGTGCGAAAGATCACGGCCGACTTCGTGTCGAAGATGCTCCGTCTCGCGCGCGAGCACCTCGCCACGTCTCTCTCGTCGTTCGAGCCCGCCGGCTCGGCGGCCGCGGGGCCCCTCCCGCAGACCGCGGCTCCTTCGGGGATCTTGCCGCGCCTGCCTCCGCCGATCCCGGTCGTGCACGCCGCCGATCACGTGGAGCGCTTGGTGCAACTCGTCAAAGATCATCCGTGGCCCCCGCAGTCGCGCGAGCTGCAGCGACTGCTCGGAGTGAAAAAAGATCCGTTCTTGCGCATCGTCTCGATCGCGCTCGCGACCGGGCGAATCACGCGCAGTGGGCAAAAAGCCGGGGTGCGCTACCACCCCAAGCGCGGCCGCGCCTGAGGTCGGGCTGGCGCACGAGCGCCAGCGAAACGTGACTACAGGACCCCGTGACGTCGTGCGGGACGCTCGTCGACGATGGTTGGGTCCGAACCGGAGTTGAGCTACTCCCTCGGCATGCGATTGTGCACGATGTTCGGTTTGGGCGCCCTCGGGGCGCTCGTCTCGTGTGGTGGCCCCGACGCGAAGGTGGCAGCGCCAGTCGCCCCGACCGCGACCGCGCCCACGGTCGCCGCTTCGGCCGCGAAGCCCCCGCCGCCTCGTGCCGAGAGCGTGCTCCTCGCCGCATGGGAGGGGCCGCACGGCGGTGTGATCCCGTTCGACAAGGTGAAGGTCGAAGAATTCGAGCCGGCCCTGCTCGCCGCGATGGACCTGAAGCGCCGCGAGGTCGACGCGATCGCGAACGCGACGAGCGCCCCCACCTTCGCCAACACGATCGCCGCGCTCGAGGATTGTGGCCGCGCCCTCGATCGTGTGGAGACGGTGTACGACGTGTGGACCTCGACGATGAACGGCCCCGAGCTCAAGCCGATCGAGAAAAAAATGGCGCCGAAGCTGGCGGCGTTCGCGGATGAAATCGCGCAAAACGAGAAGCTCTTCGCCCGCGTCGAGGCCGTGTATCAATCGCCCGAGAAGGCCAAGCTCACCGCCGAGGAGCAACGCCTCGTGTGGCGCCGCTATACGTCGCTCGTGCGCGCGGGGGCCAAGCTCGACGCCGCGTCGAAGAAGGCCCTCACCGAGAAGAACCAGCGCCTCGCGTCGCTCTACACCGCGTTCAGTCAGAACGTGCTCGCGGACGAAGAGGGGTATGCGCTCGTCCTCGACAAAGAGGCCGATCTCGCCGGCCTCCCGGACTCGGTGAAGGCGGGCGCGGCGGCGGCGGCGGAGACGCGCGGCAAGAAAGGGCAGTGGGCGATCACGAACACGCGCTCCGCGATGGAGCCGTTCCTCACGTACTCGACGCGCGAGGATCTGCGGCAAAAGGTTTATACGAGCTACGTCAATCGCGGCGACAACGGGGACGCCCACGACAACAACGCCGCGATCGCGGAGATCTTGAAGCTCCGCGCCGAGCGGGCCAAGCTCCTCGGGTATCCGACGCACGCGCACTGGCGCCTCGAGAACGCGATGGCCAAGACGCCCGAGCGTGCGATGGCCCTCATGGAAGAGGTGTGGACGCCGGCGGTGGCGCGCGTGCGGCAAGAGGTCGCCGACATGGCCGCGATCAAGGCCAAAGAGTCGCCGAAGAGCGCGACGAAACCGCGAATCGAGCCTTGGGACTATCGCTACTACGCGGAGAAGGTCCGTAAGGCCAAGTACGACCTCGACGAGAACGAGGTGAAGGCTTATCTCCAGTTGGAGAAGCTCCGCGAGGGGATGTTCTGGGTCGCAGGAGAGCTCTTCGGCTTCACCTTCGCGCCAGTGACGGACGTGCCGGTGTACCACCCCGACGTTCGGGTATGGGAGGTCTTGGACAAGACGACCCAACGCCGCGTAGGTCTTTGGTATTTCGACCCCTACGCCCGCGCCGGCAAGCGCTCGGGGGCCTGGATGAATGCCTATCGGGTGCAGGAGCGCTTCAAAGGCGAAGTGACCACGATCGTGAGCAACAATGCCAACTTCGTCAAGGGGAAGGCCGGCGAGCCCGTGCTCATCAGTTGGAGCGACGCGCGCACCCTCTTTCACGAGTTCGGGCACGCGCTCCACGGCCTCTCGTCGAGCGTGAGCTATCCGTCCCTCGCCGGCACGCGTGTGGCCCGCGACTACGTGGAGTTCCCGTCGCAGCTCCTCGAGCATTGGGTCTCCACCCCGGAGGTGCTCGACAAGTTCGCGCTCCACTTCAAGACCGGGGCGCCGATGCCGAAGGCGCTCGCGGCCAAAATCGAGAAGGCGGCCACGTTCAACCAAGGGTTCAACACGGTCGAGTACCTCAGCGCCGCGCTCGTCGACATGAAGATCCACCTCGCCGGGAGCGCGACCATCGATGCGGACGCCTTCGAGCGTGACACCCTCAAAGCGATGAACATGCCGGCGGAGATCGTGATGCGGCACCGGACTCCGCAGTTCAGCCACGTGTTCTCCAGCGACGGCTACTCGGCGGGGTACTACAGCTACCTGTGGTCCGACACGCTCACGGCCGACGCGTTCAACGCGTTCGGCGAGGGCAAAGGGCCCTACGATCCGGCGGTCGCCGAGCGCCTGCGGAAGAACGTGTTCTCCGTCGGCGATACGGTCGATCCTGCCGTCGGCTATCGCGCGTTCCGCGGGCGCGACGTGGACACGACCGCCCTCATGAAAAAACGTGGATTCCCGACGAGCAAGGCCCCCGTGAAGGCCAAGTAGGGCTGCGCGGGCGACCGGGCGCTCGGAGGCGCTCGTCGCCCGGTTTCGGGAGCCGACGGTGGGCGTGCGGGTGCGGTCAGCCTCCGTCGAGGTTCGTCGCGCGCTTGACCACGCTCTTCACCTGGTCGGCGGTGAGGCCCGCCGACTTTCCGATCGCCTTGAGGACCTCGGACTCGGACTTCGCGATACCGTCGCTCGCGCGGGCGACGAACGCGGCGACGAGGAGCCCCGCCTCGCCCTGTTCGAGCTCCTTCAGCCTCGCGCCGACCGCCTTCGCGCGGGTGTCGGCGCCCTCTTTCTTGGCGAGCGCCTCACAATCGTCGAGGAGCGAGCTCGTCTCCCACTCGAGGACGACACCCTCGCTGAGCAGCTCTACCGCGCGAACGAGCACTGCGCGCTCCTGGTCCTCCACGTTGCCGTCGGCGAGGGCGGCGAGGTAACCGGCTTCGACTGCCGCCTTGAAGACGTCACTTTGGCGGGGAATGTTCAGCGATTTGCGGATTTCCGCGGCGTGCTGTTCGAGGGAGAGCTTGTTCGACATCGGCCCAGCATAAGCGGGCTCCGGCGTCTCGGGATCCGAGAACGGCACGCGTTCGGCGAGTCGTCGCGCGGTGGAACGCGAGCGCGGTCACGTGCGCTGTCGTGCGGACCGTACGCGAAGCCGACCGCTGGAAACGGAGCCCGAGCGGCGCGTTCGGTCGCGCCCCCGCCGGGGTGAGCATTCCTGCCCCGGTTGCCTTCCGTCTGCCGTCTGCCGTCTTCCGTCTTCTACGCGAAGAAAGCCTGGACTCTGCCTGCTCCGCGCTCGACTATTCGCGGGCCGACGAACCGACGAGGAGCTCCTCCGCGAGCTCCGCAACGCCAAGACGACAGACGGAGAAGAGCCATGAGCGAACGCGACGATACCCTCCTTTCCCGGTCCGCCAACGTCGCGCGGGGCCTCGCGATGGACGCCATCCACGCGAGCCAGAGCGGTCACCTCGGGCTGCCGCTCGGCTGCGCGGAGATCGGAGCCGTGCTCTGGGGCCGCTCGCTTCGTTACTGCCCGACGCAGCCCGGGTGGCTGAACCGCGACCGCTTCGTGCTCTCCGCGGGGCACGGGTCGATGTTCCTCTACGCGTGGCTCCACCTCGCCGGCTACCGAGACCTCACCCTCGACGAGCTTCGGCGTTTCCGGCAGCTCGACTCGAAGACGCCCGGGCACCCGGAGCTGACCCACGCGCCGAGCGGGGTGGAGACCACGACCGGCCCCTTGGGACAGGGGATCGCGAACGCCGTCGGAATGGCCGTCTCGGCGAAGATGGCAGAGGCCCGCTACAACACGGCCGCGCACACGATCTTCGACCATCACGTGGTGTGCCTCGCGGGCGATGGCTGCATGCAAGAGGGCGTCGCGATGGAGGCCGTCAGCTTCGCCGGCCACCAGAAGCTCGACAACTTCATCCTCGTCTACGATTCGAACGCGGTGACCCTCGACGCGATGGCGAGCGCTACGCAGAGCGAGGACACCGCAAAACGTTTCGAGGCGATGGGCTTCGACGTGCAAACGATCGACGGTCACGCGTTCGATCAAATCGAGGCCGCGCTCGATCGCGCCAGGGCAGCGGGGAGCGGCAAGCCGCAGCTCGTCATCGCCAAGACGCTCATCGGCAAAGGCGTGGCCGAGGTCGCCGGCACCGCGAAGGCGCACGGTGAATCCGGCGTGAAGTTCGTCGAGGCGGCGAAGGTGGGCCTCGGGCTGCCCAAGGAGACGTTCTTCGTGGCGCCGGAGGTGAAGGAGTTCTTCGCGGGACACGAGAAGGCGCTGACTGCCGCCTACGACGCCTGGAAGAGCACCTTCGAGGCTTGGCAAAAGGCCAATCCCGCGCTCGCCGACGATCTCGCGGTTTCGCCCGCGTACGCCCACACCGTCGCCGCGGGCGAGGCGCGAAAGGTGCCCGACGTCGACACGCTGTTCGCCGCCATCCCCGCGTTCGCGAACGACTCGAAGATCGCGACGCGAAAAGCAGGGCAAGACGTGCTCCAGCCCCTCGCGAAGGCGATGCCGCTCCTCATCGGCGGGAGCGCGGATCTCTACGGGTCCACACTCAACTACATCGGCGACTTGAAGGCCGGGAATGACGACTTCGAGCCCGGCAAGCGCACCGGGCGCAACATTCGCTTCGGCATTCGTGAGCACGGCATGTGCGGCATTCTGAACGGAATCGCGGCGCACGGTATCTTCCGAGCGAGCGGGGCGACGTTCCTCGTGTTCGCGGACTACTGCCGCGCCTCGATTCGCCTCTCTGCGCTGAGCCATTTGCCCGTGCTCTACGTGTTTACGCACGACAGCGTCGGTGTCGGCGAGGACGGGCCGACCCACGAGCCGGTGGAGACCATCCCCGGCCTCCGCGTGATTCCTAATCTCGACGTCATTCGGCCCGCCGATCCCGAAGAGACCGCCGGCGCGTTCGTCGCCGCGCTCGACCACGTGAGCGGGCCCACCCTGCTCGCGCTCTCTCGCCAAGCCGTGCCGCTGCTCTCGTCGATCCCAGTCGAGGAGCGCCGCCGCGGGGTGCTTCGTGGGGGCTACATCGCGAAGCGCGAGACGGGACCGCTCGAGATCGTGCTCCTCGGGACGGGGAGCGAGCTCCAACACGCGCTCGCCGCCGCGGAGAAGCTCGGGCCCGGCGCGCGCGTGGTCAGCATGCCGTGTTTCTCCCGGTTCGAGCGACAAGACGCGGCCTACAAGAACGACGTGCTCCCGCCTTCGTGCCGCAAACGCGTCGCGATCGAGGCGTCCGTCACGTCGACGTGGGCGCCCTACGTGGGGCTCGACGGGAAGGCGATCGGCATCGACCGGTTCGGCATGTCGGCGCCGGGGGCCACGATCATGAAGGAGCTCGGGATCACCGCCGAGCGCGTCCTCGAGGTCGCTCGCGGGTTGCTCGCCGGCGTCTAGCGCGGCTCCGTTGAGGCTCGCTGCGGCCGAGGTCATCCGTGGCCTCGGTCGCGCGTGCGCGAGACGTCGCGCTCGAGGGCCGTGCGCGAACGATTCGCGGATTGGGTGGTCGCGCTCGCCGAGCTCCGCGGCTCCGCGGCTCAGCGGTAGTGATCGACGAGCACCTTGACGGCGAGGGCGACGAGGACGAGACCGCCGACGACCTCGAGGCGCTTTCCGAAGATCGCCCCGAGCCGTCGCCCAACCACGAGGCCGACCCCCGAGAGGACCGCGGTCGTCACTCCGATCGTCACGACGGAAACGACGAGGGGAGCGTCGAGGAGCGGGAGGGTGACCCCCGCCGCGAAGGCGTCGATGCTCGTCGCGACCGCGAGCCCGGCCATCACCCGAAATCCCCACGGATCGCCCTTTTTGTCGTCGTTCGGCGCGTCGTCGTCGGTCCTCCGCGCCTCCCAGAGCATCTTCGCGCCGATGCCGACGAGGAGCACGAACGCGAGCCAATGGCCGTAGCGGCTCATGAGCGGGCCGAGCGCGGCCCCGAGGCCGTAGCCGAGGAGAGGCATCGCCGCCTGCGCTCCGCCGAACGCGATCGCGACGATCGCGACGTGCTTCGCGCGCACCTCGCTCGTCGTGATCCCGCGCGCCGCGGCGACCGCGGTCGCGTCCATCGAGAGCCCGATCGCGAGCGCAAAAACCTGGGGGAAGCTCATGTGCAGTCCGGGCTCGGAGGCCGAGCGGGGCTGAACATAGCAGCGTCGTTCGGTCCGAGGAGGGCCCACAAGCAACGTGGCGCGCGGCGCGCCGAGGGGCTGGCGCACGTGAGCGCGGTGTCCGCGATCAGCCGAGGCGCGCGCGGAGCTCGAGCCTCGCGTGGTGGAGGCGTGTCCACACCGTCCCGACGGGGATGCCGAGGATGTGCGCGATTTCTTCGCTCGTGCAGCCCTCGATCTCCGCGAGGACGACGACGATCCGTTTGGCCTCGGTGAGGTGCTCGAGCGCGCGGGTGACGTCGCGACGGGCTCCGGCGCTCCCGCTCGTGGCGCGATCCCCAGGCGTCGCGCGGAGGAGCGCACGTGCCTTCCTCGCGAGGCTCCGGTGCCACTCCTGAATGATCTTGGCGGCGATGCCGAAGAGCCACCCGCGCACCGGTCCGCGGGCGGGCTCGAACGTGCTCGCGCGGGCCATCGCGCGGAGAAATACACCGTGCACGATGTCGTCGGCTTCGCTCGCGGAGGCGGCTCTCGCGGCAAAGCGGCGGATCGCGAGCGCGTGACGATCGTAGAGCGCACCGAGCGCGCCCGTGTCGCCGCCCTGGAGGCGCAGCGCGAGCGCCTCGTCGTCGGCCGCGGTGGTCTCCTTGGCCGAGGAGCTCGCGGGCGTGAGCGATCGCGCGTTCGTCGTCGCCATCGTCGTCGTCGCCGTCGCGCCGCGGAGCTTCGCCATGCCCGCGTTCATCGTGTGCCTCGTCGGGGCCGGCGGACGGCGCGCGCTGCTGTCGAGCGGGAGAGGCTCACCGTGCGACGCCGACGCTCGTATCGGCCGTCGAGCAGCCGGTACCCATGAGCGGCACGAGGCCGAGGCTCGCGCCTCCGGAGCGTCGCGAGGCTGGTGCACACCCTCGAGTGTCCGCGACGCTCGCTCGTCGCCTGACGCTCGAGGTCCCGCCGCTGCCCGCCGTCGTGATCGTGTTTGCCCATGGATCGTTCTCCGCCGCGGAAGATCCCGGCGTGTCGCCGCGCCATGCCCACCTCGTGGGAACCGCACGCAAAATCGATCACGGGACCGAGCGATTTTCCGCGCGCAGACGGGCCGAGGATGCGTTCGCACCCCTTGCGAAGATCGTTCCAAAGCATCACGTGCGAGATAGTCGAAGGATCGAGGGTCTCGCCGCGGAGACCGGCGAGGCAGCGCGCTTCGCTTGCGGCGTATTGCCACGGTTCGCGCGTGCTCTCGCCGGGCCTCACGGACGCGGACGGCCCGTCGACGGGCTCACCTCACTTCTTGAGGACGAGGCTCATGTTGCACTTCGGACAGCTCCCCGGCGCCGCGGCGGTGACCTCGGGATGCATCGGGCAGACGTAGACCGCACCCTTCGGAGCGACGCTGGCGGACGCAGCAGGGGTGGTCGCGGTCGTCGCCGGCGGGTGGGAGTGCGCGTGGCCGTGCGCGCTCGCGTGAGCTTCGGGAGGTGACGGCGCCTTTGGCGGCTCTGCGCTCGCGACCACCGGGCTCGCCTCCGGCGCTCTCGGGTTCGAGGGATCGGCGGAGTCGCGCGAGATGGGCGCTGGGGCCGGCGAGCAGGCGGCGACGAGCGCGAGCCCGAGCGCGAACGTGACGACCGCGCGTCGGGAGAGGGGCTCGCTGGATCGCACGTCGCTCGCGATAGCCATCTTTAGCATCGTCATGGATTCTCCTTCACCGCTCGTGCTCACGACGCCCGCGCCGGGTAACCCGCCGCCCCGAGCGCGTGGATGATTTGTTCGATGGAGGACCGCGACGGATCGTGCTCGACCCGAACGAGGCCGTCGCGAAGCTCCACCGTGACCTTGGTGACGCCGCGGAGCGTTCGAAGGGCGCCCTCGACGTGACGCACACACGAGCCACATGTCATCCCGTCGACCTCGAGCTCGGTGTCCCTCGTCGCTCCGATCGTATCGAGCGCGCCAACGGATTCGACTGTCCTCATCTTCTTAGTCCTTTCGCTTCGGCCACTTCGGCCGTCGACAGGAAGACGCGGGCGGGCGCTCGGGATGACACTCTGCCTACGTGAATCGCGTCAATGGAGAGCCGAGAGCCCGCGTGTCCTCGCAGGACCGCGGGCACAGGGGAGCCGTGTCGGGACGCGTTCAAGGAGAGGGGCGGGCCCCGCTCGGAGCGACGGCGCCGGGGCTCTCGAGCTTGCGCGGCATCGTGCCCGGCGGGTTCGTGTACCAGCCGGGATCGGCGTAGCTGGTGATGCCTTCGCGGACCTTGAGCACGGTGAACATGCCTCCCATCTCCACCGGACCGTAGGGGCCTTGGCCCGTCATCATCGGGAGCGTATTCCGCGGGCGACCCATCTCCATCATGTTGCCCATTCCTCGCTCTCCCATCGCCATGTAACCGGGGAGGATGTCGCGCACGCGCTGCTCGAGCGGCCCCCCCGACTTGACGCCCAGCATATTGGGCACGTCGTGGCCCATCGCGTTCATCGTGTGGTGGGATTTGTGGCAGTGAAATGCCCAGTCGCCTTCCACGTTCGCGACCATCTCGACCGTTCGCGTCGTACCGACGGGGACGCTCACGGTCGTCTCCGGCCGTCGCGCCGACTTCGGCACGTCGCCGCCGTCGGTGCCTACCTCCTCGAAGGTATACCCATGAAGGTGAATCGGGTGGCTATCCATGGAGAGGTTGCCGAACGAGAAGCGCACGCGCTCGCCCTTCTTGACGACCCACGGATCCGTGCCTGGCCACACGCGGCTATTGAACGTAAAAAGGTTGAAGTCGGTCATCACGTTCGGGTTCGGTGTCGCGGTGCCGGGCTCGATCGCCCACTCGTGGAGCATGACGAGAAAGTGCCTATCCACTTTGGGCTCTTCTGCCACCTTCGGGTGAATGACGAAGAACCCCATCATGCCCATCGCCATTTGGACCATCTCGTCCGAGTGCGGGTGGTACATGTGGACGCCGTGCTGCTTGAGGGTAAATTCGTAGACGTAGGTCTCGCCCGGCTCGATGTGAGGTTGGTTCAGCCCCGACACGCCGTCCATCCCGTTCGGCAGCAGGATCCCGTGCCAATGCACGCTCGTGCGCTCGGGTAGCTTGTTCGTCACGATGAAGCGCACGCGGTCGCCCTCCACCGCCTCGATCGTGGGCCCGGGGGTAGAGCCGTTGTAGCCCCACGCGTTGACGATCATACCGGGGGCGAACTCGCGCTTTACGGTCTCGGCGACGAGGCGAAACTCCTTCACGCCGTTGTTCATCGTCCAGGG
>JAAFHV010000252.1 GCA_013297655.1 Myxococcales bacterium
CCACGCGCACCGAGTACGAGTACGCCGCCCGAGGCGGCACGCGCACGGAGTTCTACTCCGGGGCCATGACGGGAACGGGCGATGGCCCCGAGCTGCACCTTCGTGAAGTCGCCTGGTTCACGGAGAATAGCGGTCACCGGACCCATCCGGTCGGCGAGAAGATCGCCAATCGCTGGGGACTCTTCGATCTTCTCGGGAACGCCGGAGAGTGGGTCACGGAAGAAGGTATTGGACTAGCTACTCCCGAAGGCTACCTCGTGGACTTTCGAGGTATTCTAAACGCAACGGATGACTCTGCCCTCATCCGAGGAGGGTTTAGCAATGCTCCGCCCTGGGGCCTTCGCGCTGGCGGTCGCTCTCTCGGCAGCATCCGTAACGCGTCGGGTACGGGAATAGGCTTCCGACTCGTCCGGTCACTCCCCTCGGCCGCAGACGCGGGCCCCGCCGACGCGGGCCCCGCCGACGCTACCGCGGACTAACACTTCGTTCGACGGAGTACGACTGGATGACGTTCCTTTGGGGTATTCACGAGCGCCAAACCCCGGCCGCGATCGACTACGCGACCTGGATGGGTATCGTGAAGGACGGATTCTGCGGAGGCGGCCGCTGCCCGAACGTGCAAGCGCCGCTGAGCTGGGCTCCGCTTCGCGCGAACGCGCTGGTGAAGTTCGGGGGGAACCCGAACGATCCGCGGCTCCGCCGCATGGACAAGGTCGGCTTCGACAGCGCGGTGGACCACTGACATGCGACCTGCCACGGCGTCTGCGGTAGCCGTGGGCGTGCTCGGCCTCCTCCTGTGGTGCTGCACCACGGGGGAGGCCCCTGCCGTCCCGATCCCACCTACCCTCGACGCAACGCCAGCCGCGACGGACGTACTCACGGCGCCTCTTCGCCAGGATGCGGCGGAAGCGGGGCCGCCGTTCGTCCTTCCGCCGGCGGCCCCCTACGACAGCCCTACGTGCCACCATCCGGCGGTCGTCTCGCGCTGTGAAAACGAGTGGTGCGTCTTGCCGAAGGGGTGCTTCCTTTTTGGCACGCCCGAGAGCGAAAAGGTGCGAGCGCGCTATGGCGAGGAGCTCCGCGAGACCTCGTTCACCCACGACCTGCTCGTCTCTCAGTTCGAGACGACGCAACAACAATGGACGGCTGCTGGCCTGCCCAACCGATCGGCGCCGAACCCCCGCGCCGATCTCATCAGCGACTGCCTCGAAAATCGCTGCCCCGTCGGCAATGTCACCTGGTTCGACACCTGGGTCTACGCAAACATCCTCAACGACCGGGAAGGCCTCGAGCACTGCGCCGAGCCACGCGAGTGCACGGGCACTCCGGGAGGCGGGCTCCAGTGCAAACGCATCGAGCAGCTCGTGCCGAGCCTTTACGAGTGCCGCGGGTATCGCCTTCCCACGCGCACCGAATACGAGTACGCGGCCCGCGGTGGTACGCGCACGGAGTTCTATTCGGGGGCGATGACGGGAACCGGCGATGGCCCCGAGCTGCACCTTCGCGAAGTCGCCTGGTTCACGGAGAATAGCGGGCACCGGACGCATCCCGTCGGCGAGAAGATCGCCAATCGCTGGGGACTCTTCGATCTCCTTGGGAACGCTGGAGAGTGGGTCACCGAAGAAGGTGTCGGACTAGCTACGCCCGCAGGCTACCTGGTGGACTTCCGGGGCATTCTGAATCCCTCGGATGACTCCGCCCTCATTCGAGGAGGCTTCGCCAACGGTGCACCGTGGGAGTTGCGCGCTGGGGGGCGCTCTCTCGCCAGCATCCGTAACGCGTCGGGTACGGGAATAGGCTTCCGACTCGTCCGGTCACTCCCCTCGGCCGCAGACGCGGGCCCCGCCGACGCTACCGCGGACTAACACTTCGTTCGACGGAGTACGACTGGATGACGTTCCTTTGGGGTATTCACGAGCGCCAAACTCCGGCCGCGATCGACTACGCGACCTGGATGGGTATCGTGAAGGACGGATTCTGCGGCGGGGGTAGCTGCCCGAACCTGCAAGCTCCGCTGAGCTGGGCTCCGCTTCGCGCGAACGCGCTGGTGAAGTTCGGGGGAAGCCCGAACGACCCCCGGCTCCGCCGGATGGACGACCTTGGTCGTGACAGCTCGGTGGATCACTGACATGCGACCAGCCACGGCCTCTGTTGTAGCCGTCGGCGTGCTCGGCCTCCTCCTGTGGTGCTGCACCACGGGGGAGGCCCCCGCGCCTCCGCCTCCGTCGAACGCCGAAGCCAGCGCGCCGAGCGCGGCGGTCGATTCGTCGCCGCCTGCGCCCACGATGGACGCCGCGCCGTTCGTGCTCCCGCCCGCCGCACCCTACGACAGCCCCACCTGCCACCACGGCGCCATGCCGGCCAAGTGCGACGACCGCTGGTGCACCCTACCGAAGGGGTGCTTCCTCATGGGAACACCAGAGACCGAGAAGATTCGCGCCCGCTACGGCGAGGAGCAGCGCGAAGTCTCCTTCACCCACGATCTCCTCATCTCCAAACACGAGACCACGCAGGCCGAGTGGGTCGCCGTGGGTCTGCCCAATCCGAGCCGCGTCGAGGCGCGGCCGGAGCTCATCAGCGACTGCCTCGAAGCGCGGTGCCCGGTCGGAAACATCACCTGGTACGACGCCTGGGTATTTGCCAATGCCGAGAACGACCGCGCCGGCCTCGAGCACTGCGCCGAGCCGCAAGAGTGCACCGGCACGCCGGGCGCGGGCCTCGAATGCAAGCGCATCGAGCAGCGCGTTCCCGACCTCTACAAGTGCAACGGCTATCGCCTCCCCACCCGCTCCGAATACGAGTACGCCGCTCGCGGTGGCACGCTCACCGAGTTCTATTCCGGCCCCATGACAGACAGGGGCGAAGGCCGCGAGCCGCACCTCGAACAGATCGCGTGGCTCACGCAGAACAGCGGCCATCGCACGCACCCCGTTGGCCAAAAGCTCGCGAACCACTGGGGCCTCTACGACATGCTCGGCAACTCCGGCGAGTGGGTCACCGAAGAGGGAATTGGCTCCCCGAACCCCGAGGGGCCCCTCGTCGACTTTCGCGGAGTGCTCAACCCCACCGACGACTCTGCCCTGATTCGCGGCGGCTTCGCCAACGCACCCCCGTGGGGCCTTCGCGCAGGCGGCCGGTCGCTCGCGGGCATTCGAAACGCCTGGTCACCCGGGCAGGGCGTCCGACTCGTGCGCTCGTTGCCCAACACGACCGACGCGGGCGCCGCGCCGGACGCGAAGTAGCCGCGCACACGACGAATCGTCCAAGCGACCGCGACGCGGCCTGCGAGACTTGGAATCGATTGCCCGTAGGCGTCTTGTCGACCAAGCAAGACGCCGATGACTACGTCGAACGGAGCGCGGCTCTCCCGATCATGGCGAGGCGGGCCGGGATGCGGCCGGCGACGATCTCGGTCGCTTCGTCGTCCGTAAGGAACACCGCTTCGCCCCTACGGACGGGGAAGTCCTCCTCCTCCTCGGTCGATAGGTCGGGGTAGAGCGCGGGCGGGTCGATCTTGGTCGCCCGCACGAACGGAACGAGGCAAGCGGGCTGCTCGGGCCACACGAGGTCGCGGACGGTGGACACGAAGTCCTCGTCGGGCTCGGACATGTCGGAGAACGGCGTCGTGACGAGGGTGGTTCGGCTCATGCCGTCCCGTATTGCGTGCGTCGTGCCATCGTAAAACCAGGCCAAATGGGCCGCTCGAGGCCGCTCGTGGCCGTCCACGGACGATTTCGCCTCCGTCCCGCGACAGCCACGGCCGCGCGCCGATGCCCTGTACGCGCCCCGCTGTTGGCCTCCCTAAGTGTTCGAAACCAAGGATGAATCGGGTGCGGTCCAAGAAATCGACACGCCCTACGCAACACGGTCGGGCGTTCGGCCGATGAGGGGGCGTCCGGTAATCGCGCCGGGCAGCACCACGACGAGCCGCGCTTCACACCGCGCCGCCGTCCACGCAGCTCACGAGGGTACGACCATGGGACACGCCGCACACTTCCTCCAGCGCCTCGACCGCGTCACGCGCTCACAGACCGAGCTCGCCCTCGGCCTCTACCGAGATCACGAAGCGGTGAAGCACGTGCTCGTCCGCGCCGACCTCCCCGAGAGCGCGTCGCGTGTGGCCCTCGCGATCGGCGACGCGCAGCGCGGCCCGTTCGTCATCGTCACGCGCGATGGTCGGTTCGTCACCTGCCTCGGCGAGGGCATGTCGCCCGGAAAATGGCCAATCGTGAACCGCGCCGCCGTCGACGCATCGCTCGCCCACGCCGCCGACATGAGGCGCCGGCATCAAATGGCGGCCGCCATCGCGCGCCCGTTCGAGGACGACATCGACATTCTCCTCCGCATCAACCAACGCAAGAACATGCTGTCTCGCGAAGAGATCGTGGGCATATCTGCCTTCGCGCCGATCTTCGGCCATACGCTCTACCAAGTGCTCGCGAAGCAGAGCTTGGAGCTCGTGAACGACGCTATCGGCTGCCGCCAGCCTACCAAGAGCGGCGCCGAAGCCCACGCGCGCACGGTGTGGGGCTGCGCCTACGCGATGGAGCTCTGCGGCACGGTGGAAGAGCGCGCGCTCCTCTCGACCACGAGCGAGATCGGCAAAGTGGCCTCGTTCTCCATGCCCCTCACTTACCTCATGGACCACACGTTCGTGCTGCGTGGCATCTGGGCAGCGGCGAAGGTGGGCCCCGCTCTCATCGACACCTATGCGCGAAGGCTCGAGGTCGCTCGTTCTCTCATGAAGGTGACCGACTCGTGCCTCGGGCTCGCGACGATCGCGCTCCGCCACCCGGAGACGCGGCCCGCTATCGTGCGCATCCTCGGCGACGTGATCGCCAAACACGACGGCTCGTCGCTTTCGGAGCTTCGCTCGATCGGGAGCACGATGGCGCTCAACGTGCTCGAATCACCCGCCGAAATCGCGGCCAGCTCACGTCGCGAAGGCGCGCTCGCGTATGCCGCGCTCGCGGCCGACACGATCGAAAAAGGCGAGCCCGGTTACGCCGCGCGCGCCGAAGAGGTGCCCGCCGACCTCGCCGAGACGGCCTATCTCACCACCCACGGCTGCGTCAGCACCGACGTGTCGACCGGCTTTCGCCACCTGTTCGGCGCCGCTCCGCTCCTCGCCACCGTCTCGGTAGAGGCGTTCCATTACCCCGAATCGTCGCTGCGAAAGTTGGTGAGCCCGTGGGGGGAGCGCGAGGTCGCGCGCCACTTCGGAGACATGAAATCGGTAGACAACCGACGACGGACAGTCAAGTACGACGCCCGAATCGAACGCAACGATCCGTGCCCGTGCGCGAGCGGCAAGAAGTTCAAGAAGTGCTGCCGCGAGTGACCACGATCGCCACGGACCAAAAGGCGCCCTCGAGCTTCGCGTCGCTCTGGAGGCGCGAGCCTCGCGTCGCTCTGGAGGCGCGAGCCTCGCGTCGCTCTGGAGGCGCGAGCCTCGCGTCGCTCTGGAGGCGCGAGCCTCGAGGGCGCGTCTACTGTCGAGCGATTCGGTCGCGACGCTTCGCTTAGTCTTTGAGCTCGATTTGCACGCGGCGATCGCTCGGCCAGTCGGAGGGCGTGGGGCTCGCGTCCTGCTTCCCGAGGGACATAACCTCGATTCGTGCGTCCTCGACGCCCGCCTTCACGAGGTACGTCTTCACGCTCTTCGCGCGCTCTTCGCCGAGCTTCTCGTTGTATTCCTCGGTACCGCGTGGGTCCGTTCGGCCAATGAGGCGAATGCTCCGCCCCTTGAGCGGGCCGTTCTTCATGCAGCCCGCGAGCGTCTGCAGGGTAGGATCGGCGATGGCGGTGCTCGACGCGTCGAAATGGAAGTACGGGCTCGGCCCCGCGCACACCGAGCGGATGCCCTCGGTGACGTACATGTTGTAAAGGGTGTTCGTCTCGGTGCGCGAAGCGTGGCGGCCCTGATCGGGGAACTTTGGCGGGTTCACCGGTTCGGTCAGGCCTACGCTCGGGCTCTTCGTCTCCCCCGAGTTGCACCCGAAGGCGAGAGCGGACACGGAAAAGGCGATGGCGACGAAGGGCGTACTGGCGAATCGGAACATGAGACCTCGATGAGGGCGAGAGGTGGTTGCGACCACCCTTCTGCACGCTACGAGCCAGGCCCGTTTTGGCCGCATCTCTCGAGGAATAGCGAACACGACGACCATTCGGCCGCGGTCAAAACTCCCCCAATGCGCGCTTTCGCCACAGGTCCGTACGCGCCGAGAGCGATCGCGGGCGAGGTCACGTCGTCCGCGCGCGCTCGCGCCGCCGTGTCCGTCGCAGCACGAGCGCGAGGAGAGGGATCGCGACGAAGGCGAGGCTCGGCGATCGATCGTTCGTGACGGCGCAGCCACCGCAGCCCCGTCGTGCCTTCAAGCACCTCTCTACGTCGCTCTCGGTCTTCGCGTCGTTCATGCACGGCGAGCCTTCGCAGATCGAACACATGAGCTCGGCCTTGGTTAACGCCACGTCGACGAGCTTGTTCTCGCCTGCGCGGATCGTGACTTTTTCCTCGAAGACGTGCCGTTCGCCGGCCACCATCGCCTGCGCGGCGACGAGGTGCTCGCCCGCATCCACGTAGTAAGATTTGCCCGCCCTGGCGTCGACGACGGGGCGCGCGTCGAACGTAAGGTCCAGGTCTTTTGCGTCCTTCGGGATCACGAACCACACTTTGCCGCAGTGGGTGCGAAAGAGGGCGATCGCCTCGCGCGCGGCGTGCTCGGTCGCGGCGTCGCGCTCGCTCCACGAGAGCTCCAGCGCCTCGCGCGCGGAGTGGAGCGCGAACACCGAGCGCCCCGCCTTGTCTTCGGCGATGGCTTCGTCGAGGACCGATCGCGCCGATCCCCTTGTTGTTTCGTTTGCGACGCTCGCCCCGCCGTCCACTGCGCCATCGGTCGCGCCGGAGTCGGTGCCGCCATCGGCGTGGGCCGTCGCGGCGCCGAGCGAGAGCACGAGAAAGACGAACGTGGCGCCGACACGCGGTAGCGACGAAGCCGAACGGGACGAGCGTGAAGGATGCGAGGCCGATCGCGGGGCTTCGTTCGAGAAGAGAGCGTTGCTCACCGCACGATCCTATCCGTTATGGTGCACGCGCGGCGAGACACGACCATTCGCGAAAACGAGCGGCGGGCACGCGACCGATTGCCCACGATCGGGGGCTCGAGCTCGAGCGCGTATCCTCCGCGTCGTGCCGATCTCGAGCGCGCTCGGGCGCGCGTCTCGTGTCTCGTCCGAGGTTGATCGTCGCGCCGCCGAAAATTTCGCGGTGTCACTTCCGCACGAGCTTTCCCTCGTCGTTCATGCACGAGCGGTGCCCGCCGAGATTCACGCCTTGCGTTGTGCGGTGTGGGTGATACACCCTCCGGCAATCACGAAGAACGTCCCGCACAAGATCGTCGCGCCCCAGGATTCTGTTGCTCGTCTTTTTCTGCGAACTTTCGTTGCTACGTGGGCCCTAAGGAATTCCTCGGGCCACGTTCGCTACCCGCCACGGCGCGGGCGCGAGCTCGAAAATGCCGTCAGAAACGCAGAGCTACATCATGGGAAATCGCATCTACATCGGGAACCTTTCGTACGACACCACGCAGGACTCGCTCCGTTCGGCGTTCGAGAGCGCGGGCAGCGTCACCGACGTCCGCGTCATGACGGACCGCGAGACCGGCCGCTCGCGCGGCTTCGCGTTCGTCACGATGAGCACCCGCGAAGAAGCCTTCGCCGCCATCGCGACCATGAACGGCTCGCTCCTCGACGGCCGCTCGCTTCGCGTGAACGAAGCGGAAGAGCGCCCCGCCGGCGCGGCCCGCGGTCGGTTCACGTCTTGAACGCAGGCGCTGTCGCCCCGCTCGCTCCCCTCGCCGCACTCGGCCCGCTTAGCCGGGTCGCGGTTATGGATGAAGCTACCGGTCGTGTCGCCAGCACCTGGGCATCTGCCGCTCGAGACGCTTTGCGTCTCGAGGGGCGGGCCTCCTCGGGATGTTTTGCCGGCACTCTGACAGAGGCGCACGCGCGAATCGGTCCTCACCTCCGGGCCGAGCTCGCCCGCCACGGTATGGATTCTCTGTCTCGCGACGAAATCGACGCGACGGCGCGAGAGGCCTATCGAAAGGCAAAAAAGGTATGGCACGACCTTCAGCGCTGAACGCAGACGGCTCCGTCAAGCTCACCATCGCGAACCAGTTTCGTGACCGAGACTCGATGGTGTACGACTTCGTCAAAAGCGACCAGCGACTCACGCTCCGCATCTCGGCGCGCCAAAACGAGAACGATCCTGGCGACTACCGGGTCGACGCGAGCGAAGGCGCGCGCGGCGAAATCTTCGTGAGCGGCTGGGGAAACACCCGCTCCGACGCTCTCAAAGCGGTCGGTGCCGCATGGCGCGAGAAACACACGGAGCTCGGGATGCCCTCGTTCGATTGGGCCGAGGTCACGACCGCGCTCGAATCCGTACGCGCCCTTCGTTGATCCACCGAGGAGCGTGACCCGCTCCTCGGTCGGACGGACGAATGTGCCCTCGTTTATCTCGTTTATCTCGTTTATCTCTTCGATGTCGTCGACGCAGCTTCGCTCCGCGGCGGACGATCGAAGCTTATTTTGCCCGTAGATCACGTTCGTGATGGCGGGCTTTTTCGTTTTTGTTTGCCAGCTATCTCGCGCGCGCGGCCATCTCCGCGCACGACGGTGGCGTGCGGGGCTCGCTCGCTCAGCTCACGCGCAGAACGACCACGCGACCCGTGGTGGTGAGCCTGGTCTCGAGGTGCTTTGCGGCGAATCGGGCGAGGGGCTTTTTGGCATTGCGAAGCTCTTCTTCTGCCTTTTGGCCTTTGATGAACAAGAGCTTTCCACCCCTCTTGGCGAAGGGCGCCGTCCACGGCAATAACGCGGAGAGGTTGGCGACCGCGCGCGCCGTCACCGCGTCGAACGAGGCGAAGAGATCGGTCTCGAGCATGTCTTCGGCGCGCTCGGCGAACACCTCCACGTTGGTGAGCTCCAGCGCCGCGCTCACGTCGACGAGGAACTGCGCTTTCTTCTGCGTCGCCTCCACGAGGGTGACCGCGAGATCGGGCCTCGCGATCGCGAGCGGAATGCCGGGAACGCCGCCGCCAGAGCCGACGTCGAGCACCGTCGCGCCTGCGGGCAACGAAGCGAGGTGCGGCACGACGGAGAGGCCGTCGAGCGCGTGGCGGGTCCATGCCGCTTCGGGCTCGACGATCGCGGTGAGGTTGAGGCTCTCGTTCATCGCGAGGAGGCGCGCGAGGTAGTCGCCGAGGCGTCGTGTCTGCGCGTCGTCGAGCGTGACCCCCAGCGCGGCCAAGTCGGACGCGAACGAAGGCGGAGGAACGAGAGGCTCGGCGGCGGCGAGGGGGAGGGGAGCGCGCGGCTCGCGGGACATGCCGAGCGTCTACCCTGGATCCCTCACGAGCGGGAGCACCGTGTCACGGAGCGGGCCGAATAGCTGGCTGCGAGGCGACTCGAGGGCGTCGACGAGGGGACGAGCGCCGTGAGCGCAGCTCGTGGCCTCCCTCGGTCCTGCGGTTCTCGTGATGGCGACCTTTGGTCTCTTGTTTGCTAGCGTAGGCTGCGAAGCTCATGGCAAAAACGGTCTCGCCCTATGGTCCCGTCGCGCAGCTCGCGTTCGTCGCGCTCGCCGCGCTCGGCGTTTACAGCTTCGTTTCGGTCGCGCGCGAAGGCGAAACGCGCCGCCGTTGCTCGCCCACGTGCCTGCTCTTGCCGAACTACGCGAACGCGAACCGTCGCGCGCCGGACTTCACCTTGAAGGACATGAAGGGGAACACGGTCTCGCTCTCCAGCTTCCAGGGCAAGGTCGTGGTCCTGAACTTCTGGTCGAAGACGTGCGGCCCGTGCCTCCAGGAAATGCCCGAAATCGCCGATCTTTCGCGGATCGTGGCGCAAAAGGGGGACGTGGTGGTCGTCACCGTGTCGACCGACGACGGCCCCGAGGCCGTGCGCGACACGCTGAAAGCTGTCCTCAAGGAGGAGCCTCCGTTCCCGGTGCTCTTCGATCCCGATGGCAAGGTCGTGTCCGCGAAGTACGGCACTCACCTCTACCCGGAGACCTGGATCATCGACAAAAGCGGCGTCATTCGCGCCCGGTTCGATGGTCAACGCGACTGGTCGGCCTCTACCGTCATTCAGTACCTCGACCAAATCCGCGCTGGCGGATACTGCCCGATCGAGATGGAAGACGGAAAGCCGCAGGGCGAAGGCGCCCGTATCTGCGAGTCGCTCGCGGGCGGCTGAGGCAGAGCGCGAAGCTCACGGCGTACCGCGTCGTAAGCGCACGCGGGAGTCGCGGCAGCGTCGTGTGATCGAAGCCTCGCCGTGCGGTCGGGGCGCAAAATACCGCCCTTGTCGCGCGTCGCGCGCGATCACTGGAAGTCCCATGATCCAGCGGGGGAGCTCGCCCTACGCATGGCGCGCGTGGCCCCCGCGCGCGTATCTCGCATATCCATCGAGCATTCCATCGTCGGCATTCGTGGTTCGGCCTTTGCAGTCTCGTTCGGCATGACCCTCTCGCGGATCCTCGTCGCCTCGGCCGTCTTCGGTGTGCTGATCTCGTCGGGTGCTCCCGCCGCGCAGGCGAAGCCGAAGGTGAAGCCGGTGGTCGAACAAGGTCCGGTGTTCGATCGCGGCGCGGCGGCGTCTGCGCTGTCTTCGGTCGATCTCGTGAAGTGCAAAGTGTCCGGTGGTCCGCGCGGGAGCGGCCATGTCTCCGTCACCTTCGCGCCCGCCGGATCCGTGTCCGACGTGGCGGTCGACGGTGGCCCCTACGTGAAGTCGCCGGTCGGTCGCTGCATCGTCTCGGCGTTCCAAAAGGCGCGCGTCCCGGCGTTCACCGGCGAGGCCGTGAAGGTGGGCAAAGCCTTCCGGATCGACTGAAAAATAGCGTCGATCGCGCTTCGCAGGAAGATCGTTCGGGCGACCGCGTATCGTCAGCGAATGGACACCGATCCGAAGACGTCGTCGCTCCTCGATCTCGTTCAACATGCCGGCCCGCTGCGGGCCGCGCCATCGCCGGTGGAGCGTCTCGCCCATGGCCTCGGCGCCCTCGCGCGGGGCGACACGAGCGGGATCTCCGAGGTCCTCGCGCTCCTTTCGGATGGGCTCTCGGCGCCGCTCGTCTACCACGCCGCTCCCGAGGGGGTGCTCGCTGGCCTCGCGGGCGCGCTCCCGAAGCTCACCGCCGAGGAGCGCTTCTCCCTCGTCGCTGCCTCGCTGTGGATGCGACCGCTCCGTGACGAGGACGTCGCGCGCTACGCGGGCATTTGCCTCGACGCGATCGGTCTCGTGGAAGGCCAGGACGAGCTCCCCGAGCCGCCGAGCGCGATCGACGCGAAGGTCGTGCTCTATCGCTGGTCGCGTCTCCTCGCGCGCACGTCCGTCCACGTGGCGACCGCCCTCGAGGACCTGCTCGAATCACGCGGCGTTCCGTCGAGCGGCGGCACGCCCTTCGAGACCTTCCAAGACTGGCTCGCGCTACGTGCAGTCTACATCGTTACGCCGCGGAGCAGCCCGTTTACCCTTCACAACCTCAAAGAGGCGCAGCGCGAAGACTGGATCGATCAGCCGTGGATGCTCGGCACCCCTGACGCCACGTTCACCCTCGAGGAGATCGAAGAGGACTCCTCCGAAGCCAACATGCGGGACGGAGAGCGCGTCACCGAGTGGCTCCGTGAGCAGGTGCTCCCCCACGGCGACTTCTTCGCCGAGTCGTACGGCTGGCTGCCGCGCACGACGGAGGCAGAAGCACGCAGCGAGGCGGAGGCCCGCGACGTCGCCATTCTCACCCCCGCCGCGCACGACGTAGAGCCCCGCGCGGTCGCGTTCGACGACATGACCACCGCCTCGCGCACCGCGTGGGGACGGGCCGTCGAGGCGCTCGCGGAGATCCGCGACGGAGAGATCGCGACCGACGTGTCGCTCGCGTTTTTTCACGACAACGAAGGCCAAGTCGGCGCCTTCGAGCTCGGCATTTCCAACACCCTGAAGAACGACGGCGCCAAGAACACGGTGCGCCTCTACTTCGATCGTGACCCCTCGCCGATCGTCGCGGCGTTGCGGCGCACCGGGGCGCGGCTCGATCCGCTCGCGCTCCCGGAGGTGCTCTCGGCGGTGTTCCCGTTCTGCGCGCGAATCGCGATCAAGACGCCGGGATCCATGCACCTCGACGTCACGCCCGCGATCGTCGCGTCGTGGGGATATCCTCCTCCGAGCGCGACGGCGCCCGCGGCGATCGATACGAGAGAGACCGCCCCTCCGTCGTTCGGATCGCGCGTGCTCGTGGGACACCTCTCGATCGACACCGAAGAAGAGCTCGAGCCCTTTCGTGTCACCCTCGAGAGCGCGCACGAGGAAGGGCACGTGCACGCCGAGCTCTTCCTTCAAGGCACCACCTACGCGATGGAGCTGCTCGCGGAGGGCGAGCGCATCACGTTCCGCCAGCGCGAGGTGCGCCCGCCGCTCACGTTCGAGGGCGCGTGGGACCCCGAAAGCAAGACGATTCGCGGGCAATGGCGCACGCACCACATGGGCGGCACCTTCACCCTCGCGCCGGAAGACGGCATCGACGACGACGTGTCGGCGGAGGAGCTCTACGAGGCTGCGCGGGCAGGTTGTCTCTCTCGCTCTTCGGTCGCCCTCGAGGCGCTGCGGTTCCCCGGCGAGCTCGAGCACCTCCGCGCGCTCTTCGACGACGCGCATTTCCGCACGGCCTACCAAAGGAGCATTCGTGATCGCGCGATGCGCACCACGTCGCGGAACTTGAACGCGCAGGTCGGTGTGAACGCGACCGAGATTCACCCGACCCTCATGCCGGAGCCGTTCCGCGCCCTCGAGCACGTGGTCTCGAAGCTCGGGTACGAGGGGAAGGTGCGCCTCTGGGTGCACAACGCCGACAACGTGAACGCGTTCGTGACGGAGGACGGCGACGTGGTCACGGTGCATCTCACGAGCGGCCTCCTCGAGTCGTTCGACGAGCCCGAGCTCCGGATCGTGATCGCGCACGAGATAGGCCACGTGCTCTTCGGCCACCTCGAGCTCGCGCTGAGGGTGCAGGGGACAGACATGTCGGGAGCGACGCAGGCCCGCTATTTTGCCCTTCGTCGTCACCAAGAGCTCACCACCGATCGCATCGCGATGTTCGTCTCCGACGAGCCCGATCGATTGTTCCTCGTGCAGGCGATGCTCACGACCGGGGTCCGCAAGCGCTCTCTCTTCGGCACTACCGCCGGCATCGTGGCCCACGCGCGGG
>JAAFHV010000253.1 GCA_013297655.1 Myxococcales bacterium
GCCGGCGCGCGGCAAGGGGCGCCTCATTTTGGTGAGCGCGATCAACCCCACCCCCGCCGGCGAGGGCAAGACGACCACGTCGATCGCGCTCGCGATGGGCATGCGAAAGCTAGGGAAAAACGCGGTCCTCGCGCTGCGTGAGCCCTCCCTCGGGCCGGTGTTCGGCGTGAAGGGTGGCGGCACCGGCGGTGGCAAAGCGTCCCTCGTTCCGGCCGACGACATCAACCTCCACTTCACCGGCGACATCCACGCGATCACCACCGCGCACAACCTGCTCTCCGCGCTCGTCGACAACGCGATCTACTTCGCGAAGAAGATGCCGAGCGGCGGCACGATCGACTCGCGCACCGTGACGTGGGGGCGCGCGCTCGACATGAACGATCGTTTCCTCCGCAACGTCATCGTCGGCCTCGGCGGGAAGAGCCACGGTACGCCGCGCGAAGATCGCTTCGACATCACCGCCGCGAGCGAAATCATGGCGATTTTGGCCCTCGCGAAGGACCACGCCGATCTCGAGGAGCGCCTCGGTCGCATCCTCGTCGCGCAGGACACGGAGGGCGCAGCGGTGACGGCGAAGGACGTGGAGGCCGCGTCGGCGATGACCGCGATCCTCCGCGACGCGCTCTCGCCGAACCTGGTGCAGACGGCGGAAGGGGGCCCCGCGGTGGTGCACTGCGGACCTTTTGCGAACATCGCCCACGGCTGCAACAGCGTGCTCGCGACGCGCCTCGCGATGAGCCTCGGCGACTACGCGATCACCGAGGCGGGTTTCGGGTTCGATCTCGGTGGCGAGAAGTTCCTCGACGTGAAATGCCGCGAGGCCGGGATTTTCCCGCGCGCGATCGTGCTCGTCGTCACCCTCCGCGCTCTCAAGATGCACGGCGGCGCGGCGGTGAAGGTCGCCGGCGAGCCGGACGCCGAGAAGCTCGCGAAGGGGATCTCCCACCTCGAGAAACACTTGGAGAATGCACGCTTCTTCGGTCTGACGCCGGTGGTGGCGGTGAACGCGTTCCCGAACGACACCGACGCCGAGCTCGCGCAGGTGGAGGAGGCCGCGAAGAAGCTCGGCGCCCGCTTCGCGCGTTCGACCGGTTTCGCGCAGGGTGGCGACGGCGCGCTCGACCTCGCGAAGGTGGTCCTCGAGGTCGTCGACGCGACCGACGCCGCGCCGCCGGCCCCGAAGTTCGTGTATGATGCAGGTGACGCGGCGGAGGACAAAATCCGCAAGATCGCGCAGACGGTGTACGGCGCGAAGGACGTGTCGTTCGCGGCGGCGGCGAAGACGAGCCTCGATCGGGCGCGGAAGCTCGGTTACGGCGCGCTCCCGATTTGTATGGCGAAGACGCAGCTCTCGCTGAGCGACGATCCGAAGGTGCCGGGGCGGCCGGAGGGGTTCGTCGTGAACGTGCGCGACGTGCGCATCTCGGCCGGAGCGGGCTTCCTCGTCGCCCTCACCGGCGACATGATGACGATGCCGGGCCTCCCGAAGGAGCCCGCTGCGAAGGGCGTGAAGCTCCAGGCCGACGGCTCGATCCGTGGCCTCATGCAGAACGACTAACCGCGGCGCGAGGGCGCGCCGAGCCTCAGCCCCCCTCGGGCGCGGGGTCCTCGTCGGCGCCGGCTCCGGCGCGGCCGCGTCGGCTCTTCATCCACGCGTGCCCGCACACGAGGGCGCTGAGGGCGGCGGCGCCAAGATAAAAGCGCGGTCCGAGGCGCTCTTCGTTCGGGAACACGAGGTAGGCGAGGAAGAGCGAGTACACCGGCTCGAGCGACACCGAGAGCGACACCGTGAACGGGCGAAGCGTGCGCAATACACGGAGCGACCAGAGCCACGGCAGCGTGGTGCAGAACACGGCGAGCACGAGGAGCAGCACCACGTCTCGCCGCGCGAGGTCCCACGGAGCGACGAACCCCGGCCGAACGAAGAACGTGAAGCCGGTCACGACGAGCGCGGTCCCGAGCTCGTAGAGGGTCACCTTCTCTGCGCGTTCGAGCTTGCCGAGGCGCCCGTTCCACGTGCCGAACGCCGCAGAAAAGAAGGCCGAAACGAGGCCGAGCACGATCCCCGACGACGGCCGCTCTGCCTCGACGCGAAGGAGGAGGGCGACCCCGACGACGACGAGCGCGCCGATCACGAGCTCCTCCCCGCGCACCTTGCGGCGGAAGACGACCGGCTCGAGGAGCGCGGTGAAGAACGTGGTCGCAGAGAGGCACGTCACCGCGACCGCGATCCCGGCGAGCTTCACCGTCGCGTAGAACGCGATCCAATGGAACGCGACGCACGTGCCCGCGCCGACCAGCTCGTAAAACGTGCCGCGCGGGACACGAAACGGCAGGCCGCGCAGACGAACGAGGCCCGCCATGATGCACGCGACGACGAGCACGCGATAAAACACGAGCACGCGCGCGCCCACCCCGAGGCTCTTCCCGAGGAGCGCCGTCGCGCCCCACAGCAGCACCGTGAGCTGGAGCAACCCGTGCGCGGCACCCTTTCCGAGCGGGCGCGATCCGTCGTCGGTGTCGCTCACTCCGCGGCCGGCCTCGACTCTTGCGGCGGTGGAACCGAGAGCACCTCTGGAGCAGCGGGGAGGAGCACGATGAACTTGGAGCCCGAGCCGACCTGCGTCTTTACGTCGATCGTGCCGCCCGCGCTTTGAACGATGCTCTGACTGATGGCGAGGCCGAGGCCGGTGCCGCGCTGCTTGGTCGTAAAGAACGGCACGAAGAGGTTCTTCAGGATCTTCTCCGCGATGCCGGGGCCCGTGTCGCGGACGGTGAGCTCCACGAAATCGGGGCCGCCCTCGGAGCGGGGGAGGGGCTCGCTCGTGGGACCGCGAGCGCCGTCGTCCCAGGTGGAGCGGAGCTTCTTGCGCTGCGCGGTCGTGATCGTGAGGGTGCCGTTGCCGTCCATGGCTTGGATCCCGTTCTGCACCAAATTGATCAGCACCTGGCGGAGCTGCTCGGCGTCGATCTTCGCGCGCGGGAGATCGTCGGCGAGCTCGAGATCGATCTCGAGCGACGGCTTGTCGCGTGGCGCGAGGATTTGGATCGTGCGCCGAATCGCCGCGTTCACGTCGAGCGCGACCGGGTTGCCGACCCCCGGACGCGCGTAGTCGAGGAAGCTCCCCACGACCCGATTGAGGCGGTTCGTCTCCTCCAAAATGATCCCGATGAACTCGTTCATCGACTCGGAATCACTCGTGTTTTTAGGGGTGAGCTCTTCGAGGAGCTGCGCTGCGCCCTTGATCGCGCCGAGAGGGTTCTTGATCTCGTGGGCGAGGCCGGCGGCGAGAGAGCCGAGCGCGGCGAGGCGGTCGCGGTCCTTCAGCTTTTGATAGCCACGCGTGTTGGAGAGGGCGACGCCGATCTGGGCCGCGACCGTCTCGAGGAGCGCGATCTCCTCGGGGGTGAACGCGTCTTTCACGCGCGCGTCGTCGACGCACAAGAGGCCCACGAGATCGCCGCTGTCGCGGACCGCGAGCACCACGCTCGACCGCATGTCGCCGAAGGTGTCTTGCGCGACACGAAGCGGGGCGAGGGCGTCCTTCGGGCGCTCGAGCCGATCCACGTCGTCGAGGGAGAACGATGCATCGAGCTCGTCCAAGAGCGGGGCGAGGGAGACGGCCTCGAGTCGCTCCGGCGGCGCCGCACCCGCCGCACCCGCGAGCTTGAACGCGGTGCCGTCCTCGTCGCGGAGGTAGAGCGCGGAGCCCGTGATCCGGCGCGAGCGCTCGAGGCCGCTCAGCACCGTCTCGACCATCTCGGTGACCTCGAGCGAGTGCGCGAGGCGCTTTCGAAGCTCGGTCACGTTCGTCTCGAGGTCGTAGCGTTCGCGAAAGACGAACTGGTGAATGCGCTTCTCCACCTCGGCCTGGAGCGGCTCGAAGAGCACGAGCACGCAGATCGCCGCGAGCACGCCGTTCAGGTACATCGAGCCGAATCGGCCCATGTATTTCATGAAAAAATAGAGCAAACCGGCGATCGCAAAGGCGAGGGCGGTGGACACGAGGAGGCGCCCCGAGAGCTCGTAGACATCGGCCAGGCGCTTCGTACGGAGCGACTCCGAGAGCACGAAGAGGAACACGACCGAGAGCACCGCGCCGAGCGGAGGCACGTTGAGCCCGAGGATCGAGAGAAGGTCCGCGAGCTGGAACCCCATCGCGAGGCCACCCACGCCCGCGAGGAAGCGCACACGATCCCGCACCGCGCGCGACGCGCTTCGTTGTCCGCGCCGCCAGAGCGACCACAGCGCTGCGGCGAGGAAGCCGAACACGTAGAGGTAAACCGCACCGCGCGTGAGCGGGAGCTGCGAGTACGGCGACACGCACAGCGCGAGCATCGGCACGCCGACCAGGAGCGCGGCGCGCGGCAAGGTGGGTCGCTCGTCTTCCCCCGGCGGCACGATCGCTTGGAACAGGTGCACCGCGAACTGCGGCAAGAGCACCGTGAGCACCACGGTCACCCGGATCCAGTTGCGGTCCTTCGAGAGGTCCGCGATCGACTGGCTCACGTACCAAAAGCCGACCTCGGTCGTGAACCCGGCGAAGAGCCAGTGCACCGCGCGGCGTCCGCGGAGCAGCATCGAGAGCGCGATCGCCGCCGCGATGACGCCGCAAAAAAGCGTGGTTCGTGCGCGTAGGTCGTCCACGAGGTGAGCCTAGTCTACCGTCCGCGCGAGGACCAACGGGTCACCTCCGCAGCGCCTCCGCAGCGCCTTCGCGCGACCCGAACGCCGAATCTCGAAACGACGAAACGCGCGCGACGGACGTCCGGAGGGGGTGGACGTCGTCACGCGCGCTGCGAAGCACGAGAGCTCGTGGAGCTTACTTGCCGTCGCTCGGGGTGGGCGGGGCTTCGGGTTGGACGTACGGCTGGGGCGGCGGCCGAGTGTCGATCCGGAGGCTCTGGTCCGTGGTGCCGACGCCGGCCTGCGAGCGCGCGCGTTGGGCGTCCGCCGCGGGGCTGCCGGTCGACTCGGTCGAGCTCGCGACCTCTTCGCCCGCGGTTTGATCGGTATCGGGGGCTTGAACGGGGCCCGTCTCAGCGACGCAGCCGGCGAGCCAAACGCTGAAAACACCGAGTGAGATCACGACGATACGACGCATCTTACAAACCCTCCGTGAACGTGGCCGCGAAGCCATACTGCTTGACGAGCTGAGAAAGGCGGGGCCGCTTCATGCCAAGCAGCGCCGCAGCTTTCGTGATGTTGCCTTTGGTCTCCGCCAGGGCGCGCGCGATGCAATCACGCTCGATCTGACGTTTCATGTCGGACAAAGAGACCGTGCCCTGGCGGACCTGGTCGTAAGCCACCGCGGTCGCGTTGGCTTCGTCGGTCGGAAGGGGAGCCGAGCCGTCGTCCTCTTCGCCGGAGGCCTGCGGGAGCGACGGAAGCGACTCGAGCGACGGCGGGGCGCACGGCATCGACGCGCCGGACGGACCAGACGGGAGCACGCTCGAGCGCAACGAGAGCGGCGCGGGGACGTTCTGCGCCGCGGAGCGGAGGTCCTCGACGTTGTCGACGAGCTCGCTCGCGGAGATCACGTCGCCTTCGGTGAAGAGCGACGCGGCGCGGAGGGCGTTCTCGAGCTCGCGGATGTTCCCCGGCCACTTGTGCGTGCGAAGGAGATCGAGCGCGTCTTGCCCGAGGCGCTTTAGGGGCTCGCTCCGCTCCTGCGAGATGCGAGCGAGCAACGAGTCCGCGATACGAGGGAGGTCGCCGAGGCGCGCGCGCAGGGCGGGCACCTCGAGCTGGATCCCACGGAGGCGGTAGTAGAGGTCCTCGCGGAACTCGCCGCGCTCGACCATCGTGCGGAGGTCGCGGTGCGTGGCGCACACGATGCGAACGTTCGCGCGGACCGGGGTGGTGCCGCCGACGCGCTCGAACGTTTTCTCCTGGAGGACGCGGAGGAGGGCGACCTGCGTGCGCGGCGAGATGTCGCCGATTTCGTCGAGGAAGAGGGTGCCTCCCTCGGCCATCTCGAAGCGGCCGCGGCGGCGGGTGCCGGCGCCCGTGAAGGCGCCCTTCTCGTGCCCGAAGAGCTCGGACAGGAGCAGGTTCTCGACGAGCGCGGCGCAGTTGACGGAGACGAGGGGGCCTTGAGCGCGATCGCTCGCGCGGTGGAGGGCCTCGGCGACGAGCTCTTTCCCGGTGCCGCTCTCTCCGCGAATGAGCACGGTGGCGTTGGAGCGCGCGACCTTCTTGATCGACGCGACGAGCGCACGGATCGTGGGGTCGTCGCCGATGATCTCGCGTTCGCGGCGGCCCATGTCGGGGAGGCGCACGAGCGGCGAGCGTTCGGTGCGCGGAGCTTCGTCGTCTGCGCCGTCCACGAGCGAGGCCTGCAGCCGGTTCAGCGCGAGGCTCTCCGGCTTCGCGAGGAACGCGCCCCGCACGTCGGCGCGGAGGCCGTCGGCGACCCGCGCGCGAATCTGCGCGGCCTGTTCGCAGAACCCACGCGCGGAGATCGAGTCGCCCTGGTCGCGGTGGATGAGAGCGAGCAAGTATAGAATCTCACACAAGATTTCTTCGTCGCCGGCGGCGCGTGCGTGGCGAAGGGCGGTGTGCGCGAGGTCGAGATCGGCGGCGCCGGCGGCGCGGGCGGCGAGGGCCTCGAGGAGGGCGTGCTCGGCCCGCGCGCGATCGGTCGTCGAGAGGGGAGCAGCTTTGTCGAGGTGGATCCTCGCTGCGCCGACGTCGCCTTCGTCGAGCGCGACCCGAGCCGCGCAGCGATGGGCCTCCGCGAGCCACTCCTTGTCGCTCGAGCTCGACGCGTCGGCGATCGCGACCTCGATCTCGCGGCGTGCGGTGACGGAGTCGCCCTTCGCGAGCGAGATGCGCGCCGCGACGACGGCGAACTGAGACGCGGTCGCGGGGCTCATGCTGCCGCGGCGCCCGAAGGTGATCGTGTGCGACGCGTGCTCGAACAGGCCGAGCCGCAGGCGAAGCTCCGCGAGGCTCGCGACGGTGTGGCGAATGGTCGCGGGCGAGCCGAGGGCGCGTCGCCGAGCGAAGGTGCGCTCGAGGCAATCGAGGGCGGTGCCGTAGTCGTGACGCGTCCACGCGACGACCGCGAGGTTGGTCAGGGCGTGCGCGCAGGCCCGTTGGTCGTCGACGGTCTGGCCGTCCTCGAGCACGGCGCGGAGCATCGCGTTCGCTTCGTCGAGCATGCCCTTCGACAGCACGGCGATCGCGCGGTTCGTTCGTGCCCGGAGCGCTTCGCGGACGAGGCCCGCGGCGTTTGCGGTCATCGCGTCGGCGGCGAAATGCGCGTCCGCGTCGTCCCAGCGGCCTTCCGCGAGGCGGAGCTTTCCGACCAAGTTGCTCGCGCGGAGCGCCACCTTCGGCTCACCGGCGCGTGCGGCGTCGGCCTCGACGAGGGCGTCCTCGAAGGAACCCTTGGCGTAAAGAAGCTCCGCGAGCTCGACCGCGATCGCGGCCCGCATCATGGGATGTGGCTGTTCGGTCTCGCGAGCCCGCGCGGCGGTGAGCGCTACCTTCGCGCCGACGAGGTCGCCGAGGCCGGTGAGCGCGCGGCCCATGAGGAGCGAGAGCTCGGCCGAAGCGGTGCCGAGGCGCGCGGCCGTCTCTGCGCAGCGAAGCGCTTCTTCGGGCTCGTCCGCGTCGAGCGCGCGGTGCGCGGCGGCGACGAGCAGCGCCGGCTCTTCGCGCACGAGCTGGACCCAGCGGCGACGGAGCTCTTGTTTCGCGAGCGGATCGTGGAGGTGATCGAGCGCCCGAGAGTGGAGCGCGTCGGCGCGGTCTTTCCGGGGGGCGGACGCAGACACGAACAGCAGCTCTGCGGCGCGACCTTCGGCCCAGCCATCGCCGGGGTGGAGCGCGAGCAACGCCTCTGCGGCGAGCGCCGAATCCGCGGCCTCCGTAGATGCATGCACCATGCAAAGATTTCCGTCGCGGCGGGCGACGAGGCCCCGCGAGGAGAGCTCGTCGATCGCGGTCGCGATGCCTTCGACCTCGGTCAGGAGCGAAGCGCGCGCCTCCGGCCAGGGCATCCCGACGAGGGTGAGCGCGGCGTGGAGCCGGGCGGCCGCGGGCGAGACGGGACCGGGCTTTTCACGGGCCGAAAGTCGCGCCGCGAGGGAGCTGAGATCGCCCAAGCCTTGGAGGCCGGAGTGACGCGCCTCGTGCTCGAGGGCGGCCGAGAGGTAACGGTGGCGCTCCGACTCGTCGAGCTTTGCGGTGACCTCGAACGTCTCCGCGCCGGGGATCGACTCGTCGCGATCGGTGACGAGCACGACGAGGGCGACCCGCGGGCTCGCGCAAATTTCGTTCACGACCGTGCGGTCCCAGGAGCCTTCGTCCGGGAGCGAAGAGACGATGACCGCCCGCTTGCGCGACGCCGCGGCGAGGAGCTCCTCCGCGAGCGCTTGCGGATCGAACGCCTTAGAGACGCGGAGCGCGCGCGCCGCGAGGTGGAACGCGGGAGCGCCGCGACCGCTGGTGCAAACGCACGGCACGAAGCCGCCCTGCTCGACGCGGCGGCCGAGGTGCTCGACCAAGGTGCGGACCGCGCCGAGGGGCGCACGCACGAGCACGAGGCCCGGCGCGCCGGACGCGACCCTATCGTCCAGCTCGAGGAACCCTCGAGTGGTCGTCGCGGCGTGCGACGGGTGCGACTGCGGCGAGATCACGGCTGCAAAGGCCACGGGCACCACCTTACCGCACCCTTTCAGCGCGGCAACCGATCCCACCCCGAACCGCGTCCATTCTCCCCAAGCACTCCATGTCCATCGAATGAGCACACGACGTGCCAGCGAATGGGCCTTGATTCGCTCGAGAATTCGAGGGCTCGGCGGGGCGTGTGCTTTTCCTCACGCACCGCCGGTGCCGGAATGCACGTGCGTCGTGCTCGCCCGTTCAGCCTTTCGAGAGGCCAAGGAGCGCACGATCCACCGCGTCGAACGCGGCCGCGTCGGCGTCGCCAATCGCGCGCGCCATCGGGAGCTGCGCGCGGCCGCTCTCGATAAAAAACGGGAGCAGCGCGGGGAGCTTCTCGCGCAGGAGCTGCCCTTGCCGCTCGATCGTGGCGGCGTCACCGCGCCGAATTGGTCCGGTTAGGGCGGCGGGGAAACCGAGCGCTTCCACGTTCTCCGCGACGCTTCGGAGCAGCGGCCCGAGCATCTTCGGGGCCTCCTCGGCGGGAACCCCCGCGACCTCGAGGAGCTGCGATCCGAGCGCCGCGAGCGCCGCCGCGCCGTTCGCGACGAGGCCCGCCGCGGCATGGTAAAGCATCTTGTCCATCTTCGGATACGAGCGCGCGGTCATTCCGAGGAGCTTTCCGAGGGCCCGCGCGCCCGCCATCGCCTGCGCGTCGCCGTCGACGTGGAGCTGCCCGCGATCGAGCGTGGGGTTCACGTCGAGGGAGGCGAACGAGATCATCGGGTGCATCTGGGCGACGCCCGCGCACACCCCACGGAGCGGCGCGAGGAGCTCGGCTTCGCGCGAGCCGGCGACGTGCACGCACACCGCGCGCTTCGGGACGAGCCCGGACGCGGCGAGCTCCCGCGCGAGCGGCTCGAGGTCCTTGTCGCGCACCGCGAGCACGATCACGTCGGCCACGATCTTCGGCGGGAGCCCGTCGCGGGCCGCTCGGAGCGCCACCTTCGCTCCGCGATCCCGGAGCGCCTTCGCGAGCCCTCGGCCTACCTTTCCTGCCCCTTGCACGTGCACCACGAGACGCTTTTTCCGGAAGCCGTGACCGTCGCTCATTCCCGTCGCCCTCGAACGTCAAGTGTAGAGTGCATGTTTTCGCGCATAAGCGAGCACGTCTCGTGGGACGAGCTCCCCGAGCGCTTTTTCATCGGTCGCGGTGCCGAGGAGCTCGCGAATGCGGGTGCTCGAGATCTCGGGGAGCACGGGGGACGGCGCCTCCGGATGAGTGACCCCGACGCGGCCGAGCACGAGCGGCGGCGCGAGCGCGATCACGTCGTCCCACCGGTGCCACTTGGTGGTCTCGAGGAGGATGTCGGCGCCGACGAGGAGGCGCAGCGGGACCCCGGGATGAAGCGCGGCGAGGTGCTCGAGGAGTCGGAGCGTGCGGCTCTCCCCGCCGAGGTCCTCTTCTGCCCTCGAGATCGAAACACCCGGCAAATCGCCCATCGCCAGCTCGCACATCGTGATGCGATCGCCGTAGGGCGCGAGCGTCTTTGCGAACGCGTGGCGGTAGGTGGGCACGACGAGGACCTGGTCGACGCCGCCGGTCTTCCGCGCGAGCACACACGCGAGAGCGTGAGCGACGTGGGGCGGGTTGAAGCTGCCCCCGAACACCGCGATCGACATGCCTAGCCCTCTTGGACGCGCATCTTCGTGGCCCGCTGGACCGAGAGCACGTGACGCGCGGTGAGCTTGCCCGCGCCGTCGTAGAGGGAAACTTCGATGTCGTCTTTTTCGTCGTCGATCACGGCGAGGCCGCCGCCGCTGACGCCGACGAGGCCGGGGGAGATGAACCAGCGGGTGCCGATCGCCTTGACGAGAGCGGACTCCGTCTTGCCGAAGATGATCAAGTTCGCGCCGGCGATGTCCTCTTCGTCGAGGGAGGCCTTGTCGTTTACGAGCACGGCGACACGATCGCCGATCATTTCCACGGTTCGCGCGCGGTCGGGGAGCGTCTCGAGGGCCTTGAGACGGAGCCTCGCGCGCTCGATCGCGACGAACTTGTCGATCTCTTGGGGAGAGCCCTTGATCGCCATCGCGCAGGAGCGCTTCCAGGCCGCGGCGTCGCTCGGGTCGTCGCCGACGAGCTTTCGCGCCCAGGCCGCCACGGCGCGGTCGAGGGCGCCATCGACACCGAGATAAACGGCGCGATGCACCTTGGCGCCGTTCAGCAGGAACTCTGCGCCGCGCCCGAGCGCAGCGACATCTCCATCTGCTGGTCCAAGGAGCCCCATCCTCATGTCAGTCTTTCAGTCTTTCTTTCCTTGCCCGGGAAGTAAAGGCCCGGGGCTGTCAGGCAAACGGGTGAGGCCATCGTGGAATACCGCGAGATGCCCCAAAGAGGGAAACTCGTCGTCGCAGCCCGCCATTTTCCCTTGCGCAGGAAAGGAGGGAAGGTGCGATATTTCCGTCCCGTTCGGGTGGGTTTTACCGCGTAGGATGAGGGTGTGGCCTCCCGGCGCGTGGAAAAGATTCGTCATCCGGTGACCCTCCGCCTCGACGGGGACGCGCTCCTCGCCGAGCGTGACGAGCCACTCGCCGCTTCACTGTGGGCTCACGGGGTCATCGCCCTCGCGAGGAGCCCCAAGTTCCATCGCCCGCGAGGCCCCTCGTGTTTCCGCGCCGCGTGCGACGGCTGCCTCGTGCGCGTCGACGAACGCCCGAACCAGATGACGTGCCGCACGCGCGCGCGTGACGGTGCGGTGCTCGTGTCGCAGAACACGCTCGGCTCGCGCAAGGTGGACCTCCTCCGCATGACCGACTGGTTTTTCCCCGAGGGGATGAACCACCACGAGCTCTTCGCGGGGGTGCCGGGGCTCCAGTCCGTGATGCAAGCGTTCGCGCGGCGGGTCGCGGGGCTCGGGAAGCTGCCTCACGACGAGCGCTCTGCGTCGCGAGCGCGCCGCGTCGAGGAAGACGTGCTGATCGTCGGATCGGGGCCGTCGGGGATGGCGGTAGCGCTCGCGTTCGTGAAGCGCGGGCGGCGGGTGAGGGTCATCGACGACGCGCTCGAGCCGGGCGGCGTGGCGGTCCCGTTCGGCCGCACGGAGGGGCCGTTCGCCCCGCTCCTCACCGAGTTTCGCCGCGCGGTCGACGCGAGAAAAATAGCGCTCTCCCTCGAGACGACGGCAGGCGCGTTCTACGAGCGCGATCTCTTGGTCGTCGCCGAGTCGGCCGAGGTGGTGACCGCGACGACGATGGTGCTCGCGTCCGGAGCCCACGACGGACAAGCTCCGTTCGAGGGCAACGATTTGCCCGGGGTCGTGTCTGCGCGCGCGGCAGCGACGTTGCTCGCGCACGGGGTCCTCGTCGGCGAGAAAATAGCCATCGCGCGTCCGGACGGGGGAACCGCGCTCGGGGCGTGGCTCATGGCGAAGGCGCGCGCGCACGGCGCCGAGATCGTGGAGCTCGACGACGTCCCCGCCGAGGCGATCGGCAACACGGACGTGACGGGCGTCGCGCTGCTCACGAACGGGGAGCGCGTGATCTACGACGCGGACGCGCTCGTCATGGATCTCGCGCCGTGCCCGAGCCACGAGCTGGCGGTGCAAGCGGGGGCGTCCGTCGGGCACGAGCGGCGCGGTTATGTCGTGAAAAAGGACGCCCGCGGTTTCGTCGCAGAGGGCGTGCTCGGGGTCGGAGAAATGGTCGGGACGCCGCTCGATCTCGAAGCGCTGCTCGCGGAAGCCGCGCACGTCACGGCGTGAACGCTCAGTCGTCGACGAGGGCGCCGAAGACGGCGAGCCCGCCGAACACCGCGACGATGTCGAAGACCGCGAGGAGCAGCAGGTAGTCTCGGAGCTCCTCGAAGGTGCCTCCTCCGAACACGAGGGCGGTCCCCGCGACGCTCGACAGGAGCACGGGGGAGAGCAACGGAAAGAGCACCGACGCGAGCACGAGATCGCGCGCCGACGTGCGCACCGTCATCACGCCGAACAAGGTGCCCGTCGCCGCGACGCCGATGGTCCCCAAGAACAAAATGGGGATGATCTTCGGGAGAAACTGGAGAATCTCGACGTGGAAGAGCAGCGCCACGATCGGCACCACGAGCACCTCGACCGCGAGCATGAGGAGCACCACCCCGAGCGCCTTGCCTAGGAAAATGGCGGTCCGCGGGATCGGGGACACGAGGAGCCCCGTGAGCGCGCTCTCTTCCCGTTCGCGCTGCCACGTGCGCCCGAGGGCGAGCACGCTCGCGAAGGCGATCGGAATCCATATGGCGCCCGGCGCGATGCGCACCTGGGTGTGTGGCCCGGAGCTGAACGCGATGCTCGCCATGACCGTGACGAGCACGGCGAAGAAGCCGCCGGTGGTCACGATTTCGCGCGTGCGGAGCTCGATGCGAAGGTCCTTCCGGACCACACCGAGGACGCTCGCGAAGAAGCCGGGCAGGGGGCGCGTGGGCTCGTGCACTCGAGCCCGTGTGTATCATGCACACGGGCTCTACCGCGACGTTCGCGGGAGCGCGACGCTCAGAAGCCTTCCGTCGGATCTTCGGCGTTCGCGCGCTGGCGGATCTTGTCGGCGAGGGTCTTTCGTTGCTCCGCGGAGAGGATCGGGAGGATCTTCTCGGCGACCTC
>JAAFHV010000254.1 GCA_013297655.1 Myxococcales bacterium
TGCCTTTGCCCCGTAGATGACGGCGAGCGCCCCAACCCCGGCGACCACCGTCGTGACCGCTTCGACCGGGTGATACTCGGTGCCACGCCACGTAAGCTCTTTGCTCTCTGGCGCGCTCGTTTTGGCTGGCTCGGCCGCGCGCGCGGTCCCCCCCACACCCACGCACACGCCGAACGTAGCCAACACGAGACAGGCCACGAGCGCGCGCCTCATGCGCTGTCCATGCCGCGGTCGCCGACGAAGCGGACGGCGGCGCGAGCGAGGATCGGAGGCCGACGGGGGCGTGAAGCCGCAGAGATGCATGTCGCTTCACGCCATACCAGGCGGAGAGACGATCCTCGAACGGGACCTTCCGCCGAACGCTCCATTTCGGGTCACGGCGGCGGCATGAGCGGCGGCGCTTTGATGCCCATAGGAGGGGCCCCCATCTCGTCCCGCACGGGCGGCTCGCCGCTACCGCGCCTCGGCGGTCCGCGGCGCGATGCCGAGAGAGCGCGCGCGCACTTCGGAGGGAGTGTGGCCCGTCCAACGCTTCACGGCGCGCGTGAAGGTAGCTTGGTCTGCGAAGTGGAGCAAAAAGGCGACCTCCCCGAGTGACACGTCGGCCTCCGCGAGCCACCGCATCGCGGCCCGCCGGCGCGCGTCGTCGAGGAGTGCGGCGAAGGAGCGGCCGCGCTCACTGGCGCGCCGCTGGAGCGTTCGTGTCGACACCCCGAGCTTCTTCGCGACGCTCGCGAGCGTGGGCTCCTCCTGCGCCCATGCCTCGTCGAGCAGGGTTATCAGCCGGTCGACGAAGCCGGGACGCGCGGGGAACTTCTCTCGTAATGCGCGCGCGTGGTCTTCCAAAACATCGAACAGCGCACGATCGGGGCCGGCGGTCGGCATCTGCCACGTAGCCCGTGTGAACCAAAGCCGGTGGGAAGAGGTACGCCAAAGCACGGGACATCGAAATACGCGCTCGAGCTCGGCGGAGTACGAGGTCGCTTCTACGGCGAGCTCTACGCGGGCGGGTGAGAACGAAACCGCCGTCATATCGCGGCGAGCATGAACTCGATCGCCGGCAAGGGCACGCCGGGATCGGCCGTGGCAGGCCCGAGCCCGATCTCGTCCGTGTCCGCGCGCTCCTCGGTCACCATCTCCATGCTGTTGTCTATGACGGCGAAGTACTGGACGAGCTTCTCGAAGGCCTCCCCGACCGTGGCCGAGTGGCTCGCGAGGAACTCGACGACGCGATAGGCGCCGCGAGGGAGGGACTCAGCCACGTGGAGCGCGAGCGCAGGATCGGAGAGGCGACCGTATGCCGCCTCCCAGAACGCGATGAGCGCGGCGGGAGGTACACGCCCGTCCGGATCGGCAAGGGTGCTTCGCGCGATACCCGCGGCGGCGAGCAGCGCGTCGGTGGGGAGACCTCGCGCGTCGCATACGGTCGCCAGGGCGCGACACGATGTGGCGAGGACCGTACCGCTCACGCCACGAGCTTACGGAACGTGGCGGCCGAGGCCAAGAACTTGGCGCGGCACGCAAAGCAGAGCGCCGCTCCGAAGCTCACGATGGCTTCTCTTCCCAAGGAGGGCTCATGTTCTACCGAAGCTTCGCCGTGCTCTTTCTTTCGATTCCGCTCTTCTCCGGCTGCGCGTTCGGCCTGAGCGACCCGCCAGCGCCACGTCCGAGCGCGAGGCTCGCCGAGGTCGAGACGTATGTGCGGGCAGTCGTGCGAGATGGCGACCCCCCGAGCGTCTCGGTCGCGGTCGTCGACCACGATCGTCTCGTGTACGAACGCGCGTTCGGCCTCGCCGATGGCCCGCGGCAAATCGCCGCGACACCGGACACCACGTACCACTGGTTCTCCGTCACGAAGCTCTTCACCGCGGTCGCGATCCTTCAGCTCGTCGAAGACGGCCGCGTGCAGCTCGACGCGCCCGTGGCGCGGTACCTCCCGATGGCGAAGGAGGTGTATGGGGCGCACGCCGGATCCATCACCATCGAGCGTCTTTTGTCGCATAGCAGCGGAGTCGGGGACGTCGGAAACGACATCGTCTCCTGGGTTCATGTCGCCGGCCCGCACCCGAAAGAGCTCGACCTCTTGCGCGGTCAGCTCGCCGCTCATGCCGACTTCGACGGCCGCCACGTCGGGGAGGGATACTATTCGAACCTCGGATATATCCTCCTCGGTGGGGTGATCGAGGCCGTCACCGGGCGGTCGTACACCGATGTCGTAAAGACCAAGATCCTCGACCCTCTCGGGATGACGAAGACTGGCTTCTATTACGACGATGGCCGATTTTCGCGAGCGGCGCGGCACGCGGTAGGCTCGCACCCGAACGACCTCATGGGCTTCGCGGCGTCGCTGACGCTCGACGCGGGCATTGTCCGCGAGTGCAACGATCAGCGCTATTGGTTCAATGGGTTCCACCCGAACCAGAGCGCGCCCTCGGGGCTCATCGGGCCGAGCTCCGACGCCCTCCGCTTCGCCCGCGCGCTCTTGCAGAAGGGCGAGCTCGAGGGGCAACGAATCCTCACGCCGCAATCCGTAGCCGCGATGGCCCGGCCGCGCTCGGTCGTGGTCGACAGCCCCGTTGGCAAGCTCGAGGGGTTCTCCTTCGGTTATGCATGGTTCGTCGGAAAAGACCCGCAGGGGCGGCGCGTGCTGGTGCACGGCGGGAGTGGTATGGCGTTTACGTCGATGATGATGCTTTGGCCAGACGAGGAGCGCGCGGTCTTCGTCGCCGCGAACGGCAGCTACTTCGACGGCGCGATGGGCCAGCGGGTCGCGCAGGCCTTCGGGTCACTGACGTGGTGACCGAGCGTGCGAGGAACGGTCCGCGAGCCGCCTTTGCGTCGAATACGACTACGCTGTTCGACGATCGTTTGGACCGCGCTCCTCGGCTGGAAAGGCGGGCCGATGAAGGGAGTGCGCGGCCGACGGGGCGCGCGACCAAAGGATGCGAGCTACACACGCTACCGTCGTGACGTCGCGTCGCGCGACACGAGGCCGGGACGGTGGCCGCAAGAGCCCCCGCGCCGCGCAAAAACGGGCTAATACGCGGGTATGCGCCGCTCGCTCGTTCGCTCGTGCCTCTTTTTTGCCCTCGTCGGCTGCGCCGAGGAGCCCAAAGCTCCTCTTGTATCCCCTTTGCCGAGCGCAACGAGCGACGCCACGTCGACGACGACCAGCCCACCACCCACGCCGCCCGCGCTTCGCCTGCCGGACACGATTCGGCCGCTGAAGAACGCGGCCAAGCTCACGATCGACCCCGCGAAAGACACCTTCGACGGCGAGATGACGCTCGACGTGGAGCTCCTCGCCCAGGCCGCCGTCATCTGGCTGAACCAAGACGGGCTCACCCTCGCGCGCGCCACGGTCGACTCCGGAGGAAAGACCTTCGCCGCGCGGATCGTGCCCGGCGGGGCGAACCACGTTGGCCTCGTGCTGCCGAGCGAGCTCGCAAAGGGCCGCGCGACCATCCATGCAACCTACACAGGTCACCTATCCGCGACCGAGGTCGACGGGGCCTCGCGCCAAATCGAAGAGGGCGACGCTTATGTGTTCACCCACTTCGAGCCCCTCGCCGCGCGGCGGGTATTCCCCTGTTTCGACGAGCCCTCGTTCAAGAGCCCCTGGCAGCTCACCCTCCGCGTCAAGAAGGGCGACGTCGCGCTTTCGAACACCAGCGTCGTCTCCGAGACGGAAGAGAAAGACGGATATCGCGCCGTCGTGTTCGCGGAGACGAAGCCGCTCCCGAGCTACCTCGTCGCCTTCGCGGTCGGCCCGTTCGGATTCGTCGACGCGGGCAAGGTCGGCAAGAAGAAGACGCCGGTTCGTATCGTCGTTCCGCGCGGAAAAGAGACCTGGGCGAAGTTCGCCGCCGAGAGCGCGGGCCCCGTGCTCTCCCTCTTGGAAGACTATTTCGGAGAGCCCTATCCCTACGAGAAGCTCGATCTCATCGCGGTCCCGATGTTCGGCGGCGCGATGGAGAACCCCGGCCTCGTGACCTATCGCCAGTCGCTCATTTTGGCGAAGCCAGGGCAAGAGTCGACCGGCTTTCGGCGCGCCTTCGCGAGCGTGAACGCGCACGAGCTTTCGCACCAATGGTTCGGCGACTTGGTCACCACCGCCTGGTGGGACGACTTGTGGCTCAACGAGGCCTTCGCCACCTGGATGACTCCCAAGATCATCGAGAAGTACAAACCGGAGTGGGACGTGCCCACCGGGCGCGCCGGGAGCGCAAACGGCGCCATGCGCACCGACAGCCTCACCACCGCGCGCGCCATTCGACAACCCATTACGTCCAACGACGACATCAAGAACGCCTTCGACGGGATTACCTATCAAAAGGGCGCCGCCACGATCGCCATGTTCGAGCGTTACGTGGGAGCAGAGAAGTTCCAACGTGGCGTGCAGCGTTACATGCACGAGCACGCGCACGGAACCGCCACGTCGAAGGAGTTCCTCGCCGCGATCTCGAAGGAAGCCGGAAAAGACGTATCTCCCGCGTTCTCCACGTTCCTCGATCGACCCGGGGTCCCCCTCGTCGCGACCGACACCGTGTGCGACGGAACGAAGGGAGCCACCCTCTCCCTCGCGCAATCGCGATACCTCCCCGCCGGCGCTGCCGCCGCCACGAGCGCCGTCGCTCCTTGGCAAATCCCGGTCTGCGCCCGCTTCGGCAAAGGCAAAAAGGAAGATGCACTCTGCACCCTCCTCGCGGACGGCAAAGGCTCCCTCGCGCTACCTTACTGTCCCGACTGGGTGCTCCCGAACGACGGCGCTTCGGGGTACTTCCGCACCGGCCACTCCAAGGCCGATCTCGCCAAGCTCGGGAAACATTTCCCCGCCCTCACCGCGTCGGAGAAAATAGCCACCATCGGCGACGTGAGCGCCCTCGTCCGCAACGCCACCCTCGACATCGGCGCGGTGCTCGCCCTCGTCGAACCCGCCTCCAAAGACACGAACGTGCACGTGGTGGAGCTCGCGGCCGGCATCACGGGCAGCCTCCGAGACATCGGGTTCGTCGATGCAGCGTCGCAACCCAAGTACAAGAAGCTCGTGAACGACCTCTTCGCGGCGAGGGCACGCGCGCTCGGGCTGCGCTCGAAGCCGAAGGAAGACGAAGAGACTCGCTGGGTCCGTGCGTCGATCGTCGATCTCGTGGCGGATCAGGGCGAGGACGCCGCGCTCCGTGCAGAGTGCACCAAGCTCGCGACGGCGTGGCTGAAGGATCGCGCCGCGGTGGAGCCCGAGGTCCTCGGCACCGCGCTCGGGATCGCGGCGAGCTTCGGCGACGCGGCCCTCTTCGATGCCTATCTCGCGGAGGCCAAGCACGCCAAAGACCGCGTCGACCGCGAGCGCCTCGTGTGGGCCCTCGGCCAGTTCCGCGATCCTGCTCTACTCAAGCGCGCGCTCGGCCTCGTCATCGGCGCCGAGTTCGATCCTCGGGAGTCGGTCCGCATCGTGTGGGCCGCGCTCCGGTTACCCACGAACGTGCCTATCGTCTACGCGTTCGTGACCGAGCACTTCGACGCGATCGTCGCGCACCTGCCTCGCGACTACGGCGCTGGCTTTCCGCAGGTGGGCGCCGCCTCGTGCGACGCATCCAAAGCAAAAGAGATCGAGGCCTTCTTCGGCCCGCGCGCCAAGACGTTCGTCGGAGGGCCGCGTCAGCTCGCGCAGGCCCTCGAGGGGCTCGCCCAGTGCAGCGCCTACCGAACCCGCGAGACGCCCAAGGTCAGGGAGTTTCTCGCCGCGCGGAAGTAAGGCGAAGTCTCGCGAATCGCGACGCTCTCGTCAGGCGATCATTTAGGCAAAGATAGCGGCTACGCTCACCGTGACGTCGGCGAACGCGGCGACGGTGAGCGTGTCCGCGAGCCCGAAGCGGGTCATCGTCGCGAAGCCCTCTAGCGACGGGTCGCGGTACACTTCGACGGTCTCGTTCGTCACGTCGACGAGCCAATACTCCTCCACGCCGGACCGCGCGTAGAGCGGCCCCTTGACCACGCGGTCTTTCTTCGCAGACGACACCGCGACCTCGACGACGAGATAAGCACGCTCGGGGTGCGCAGCCTTGTAGCTCTTCTCGGGAACGACTGCGAGATCCGGCTCGGGCTCCGACTCGTCGGCGGCGCAGTAGGGCGATTGAACACGAACGATGGCGCGCGCGGCGAGCGCGGAGACGAGGATAGTGCCGAGCTGCGAGATCGGGCTCGTGTGCGCGGGTGTCTTTGGGCTCATCGTGACGAGCACCCCGTAAAGCAGCTCGATCCGCTCGTCCTCGAAGACGCCAAGCGTTACCAAACGATCGTACTCGACCCGTTTGAGCGGCCGTCGCTCCTCCGCGAGAATGAGGTCGATCGCGTGCGCACGTTGGGGCGCCGTTCCCCCCGCGCTCATTTCTTGAGGAAAATGTCGCTGTACGTCGCGAAGAGAAACAGCATGAAGAACATGACGAGACCGACGACGTGCACCTTCGCTTCGGTCTTCGCGTCGGCCTTCCGGCGCGCGATGCCCTCGTAAAGGAGGAACAGCATGCGGCCACCGTCGAGGGCGGGAAATGGGAGCAGGTTGAACGCGCCGATGTACGCGGAGAGCCCGCCGAACTGACGGAGCCCCTCGTCGATGCTCTCGCGCACCGTCGCGCTCATGTCTTGGACGATGCCCACGACGCTGCTCACCTGCGGCTTCTCTTTGAACGTGAGCATGCGCCCGAGCCCTTTGACGAACCCGATGACCACCTTCGGCGGGTACTTCACGCTCAGCACCAGCGCCTCACCGACCGAGACCGGCACGGTGTACGTCTCCGGCCCGATCATGATCTTCCCCGGGTTTTCGCCCTCTTTGTTGGGGGTCGGCTTCACGTGGATGCGCTGGCCGTTTCGCTCGATCTCGAGGTCGATCTCTTGCCCGCCGTGGGGGCCGATGAGGCGCGTGAGATCTTGCCAGTTGCTCACCGCTTCGCCGTTCACCGCGAGCATTTTGTCGCCCGCGACCACCCCCACCACCGCCGCGGGCCCGCCCGGGTGCACGCTCACGCGCATGCTCGCTTCGTCGCGAATGACCTGCCCGCCGAGCAAGAACCCGAAGAAGAAGAACACCGAAGCGAACAGGTAGTTTGCGACCGATCCCGCACAAATCGTCGCGATTCGCGCGCGGAGGGAGGCGTTCGAGTAGCTCCCCTTGTCGTCCTCCGGCGTCTCCTCGTAGGGGTTCATCCCCGCGATTTTCACGTAGGCCAAAAACGGGATGATCCCGATCTGGAACGTGGTGGGGCTGTTCTTCGGCTTGTGCTTCCAGATGGTGGGGCCGAAGCCGATCGAGAATTTCTCGACACGCATCCCGAAGTAACGAGCGACGAAGTAGTGTCCCGCCTCGTGCACGACCATCAGGAGGGCGAGGCCGAATATCGTCAGGATGTACGAGCCGATCCGCATCGCCCCCAGTCTAACCAATCGTCACGACGCACGCGAAAAGAGTCGAAATTCCAGCAAAAAACCTGGGCCCTCACGGTGGGAGCCGCGTTTTCCTCGGTGATCGTGGCGCGCCCCGCCCTCGCCGACGTAGCGGAGGACGTCACCGTTCGCGGCGGGCACGCGGGCGGGTTCGTGTCGAGCGGCACCGAGCGCGACGCCCCGCGCGAGATCACCGACGCGGCGAGCTTGGTCTCTCCCCTCCCCGGTGTGCACGTGCGAAGGCTGGGAGGGGACGACGCGCTCTCCACGATTTCCATTCGCGGCTCGTCGTCGTCGCAGGTGGCGGTGTACCTCGGGTTCGTGCCGCTCTCGGGCGGCGCCGATCCGAGCCTCGATCTCGCGACGCTGCCCTTGTGGCCGGGAGCGGAGGCGCGTGTGCATCGCAGCTTCGCGCCGGCGACGTTGGGCCCAGGCTCGCTCGGCGGCACCCTGGTTCTCCGCGCGCCGCCGCCCGTCTCGAAACCCCGCACCGAGGTGTGGTCGGCGGTCGGATCGTTCGGCGCGCTCCGTCTGCGCGCGGGCGACTCACGCGCCCTTGGCGACGGCGAGGACGCTGCTCACGTCACGACCGCCGTGTCCGCGAACCGCAGCGACGGCAATTTTACCTACGTCGATCCGGTGGCCGCCGCCGCAGGAAACGAGCGCGAACGCACGCGCGAGAACTCCCGTGTCGCCGCCGCGAACGCGCTCGGCGAGGTCTCGTTTCCCTTCCGAATCGGCGATGGCCGGCGCGGACGCGTCACGATCCTCACGCTCCTCCAGTCGCGACGGCAAGGTGTGCCCGGCACGGCGAAGTCGCCCACGCTGACGGAGACCCTGTCGAGCTCGCGCATGCTGTCGTCCATCGAGGTCGCGGTGCCCGTGCAAAGCGCGAGCACGCTCTTCGTCCGCGCGTGGGGCAGGCGCGATCGTCTCGCCCTCCGCAGCCGCGAGGACGAAGCGACCCTCACCCTCTCCCCCACCCGAACGAACGACACCATCGTCGCCGTCGGAGGCTCGCTCGCCCTCCGCACGCGCCCAGCGAAGAGCGTCTCGGTCGAGGTGCGCGCCGATGGCCAAGGCGAGCGCTACACGCCCGGCACGTGGGAGAACGCGACCTCCCCCAGCGGCGCCACGCGCGCACAAACGGGCCTCGCCGCCGACGTCGACGTGCGCCCCACGTCGTTCCTCGTGCTCGCCGCGAGCGGACGCGCCGACGTGTGGCACGACGTGTCGACCTCGCCGCTCGCCGGCGCGCCCCCCACGGAAGACACCGGCCGCGCGACCGGGCACGTGGGAGGGGAGCTCGACTTCGGCGCGGTCACGTTCGCGTCCCACATCGGGCACCTCGCGCGAGCCCCCGGCTTCGTCGAGCGCTACGGAAACCGCGGTATTTTCCTCGGATCGCCCGGCCTGCGCCCGGAGGCCGCGACCACCGTCGACGTAGGGGGACGGGCCTCCGCGAAGTCGGCCGCGCTCGCCCTCACCGCTGGCCTCGAGCTCACCGCGTTCTCTACTTGGGCGAAAGATCTCATCGTGTTCGTGCCGCAAGGCGCGTTCGGCCGCGCGAAGGCGACCAACATCGGCGAAGCGAGGCTCGCGGGCCTCGAAGCTTCGGGCAAGCTCGTCCATCGCCACGCCGAGGCTCGTGTATCCTACACTTACCTCGCGACCGCGAACGACTCCGAGTGCGACGTCTCCGCAGCGCGTGTGCCCGGCGAGGCGTGCGCGGCGCCGGCGCTCCCCGGGAGGCCCGCCCACGATCTCGTGATCGATCTCGCGGCGAAGGCGGGCCCGCTCCGTTTCCGATACGGCGTCGACGTGGTCGCCGATCTACGCGCCGATCTGACGGGGACGATCACGGTGCCGGCGCGCGCGCTCCAGAGCGTCGGCGTCCGCGCGATCTTGCCGTGGAAGGTCGCCGCCGAGACGACCACCTTCGCGCTCGAGGTGTCGAACCTGGCCGACGTACGCGCGGCGAGCTACGCGGGGGTCACCGGGCCCGTTCGTGAGCCGATAGGCGACCTCTACGAGTACCCACTACCGGGGAGAGCCTTTATGGCCACCTTACGCGTCGCGCGGGAATGATGCCCAAGGACACGCGCTCGCGAACGGCGCGCCGAAACACGCCGTTTCGTGCCTCGTTCGTGACCTCAACGGCGGTCGTGAGCATAGCGAAGATAGATAACGATCTCAGGCAGTAGAGCCGTGAATGCCCGCCGCGACGGTGCGCCAGTGGCCGTCTTTGGATCGCACGAGCGTCTCGTCGCCGTAAGACTCGCCGGAGCCCTCCAGCACGTGGATTACGATCGAGGGCTGTCCGTCGTGGGTCATGTCGACCACGGCGCGCGCCTTGTACGCACCCGCGAGCGCCTTTTTGTCGGCCGGCTTCTCGGTGTGCTCGACGATCCAGCGCGAGCCGTCCCAGCGCGCGATCACGAGAGCGCGCCCACCGACGACGGCGAAACGCGCGCCGCTCCTGCGATCGTGGAAGACGAGCATCGGCGGGGGCGCTTTTTTCGGCCCCGATGGCAGCTCCGTCACGGTCTTCTGGATCGGGGCCACGACGCGCTCGAGATCTTCGCGGATCGTCTCGCCGAGGCGCGAAGGCTCGAACGGCGAGCTCGCCGGGGGCGCGGTGGTGGCGCTGGTCGGCGGCGCGGCGACGTAGACTCCAGCGCCCGCGCGTCCGTGCGTGCGCCTCACCGCGAGCTCGTCGCAGTTCGTCACGTCGTAACGCTCGCCGCCGGTCACCACCACCTCGCCGGCGGGGCGCCCGTACGCATCGAGCTCGGTCCAGCGTGATCCCGCCGGCCCCCACGTGCGGCACGCCGATCGCGACGGCTCGCTCACCTTCCCGTCGCGCACGACGGCGAGGGGCCCGATGGGATCTCCGCCGAGGTACCGAACCGGGGGCGGAGGTGCCACGTGCGCCGGCTTCGAGACCACGTGGGCGGCCTTCGGCTTCGCGCGGTGGCGCGGCTTGGCGACCGCGAAGCTAGGAACGAGCACCAGCGCGACGAGGACGATCGCAGGGAAAACACGCATCCGTGACGCATAAAGCGAAGGCCCGGCGCGGGCCAAGCTCTCGGCCGACATGGCGCTTCCGGCGTCGCACGAGGGCCCGCGCGAGGGTACGCCGGGCGCCCGGATTTCCCGCGCGCCTGCTCGGTCGTCCCTTCCCCCCCACCCGCGGAAGCGCTAGCGTCCCGTGCCCCATGACCCAGCAGAATCCCGGAGAACAAGGCGGACTCACCCTCACTGGCGGAGCCGCGATCCTCGCGCCCATCTCGGCGTTCCCCAATGGTGTGCCCTCGAACGCCCTCGTCCTCATCCCGCTGTCGCCCAACGGCCAGCCGGCGGAGAACAAGGTCGTCGACGGCCCCGTGAAGCTCGAGATGGACGAGGTGTGGAAGCTCCTCGGGTTCAACGGTCCTGCGGTGCAGGTCCAAGACGAGCAAGGCCGCCCGATCGCGATCGGCCGCGACGACCTCCTCTCCGGGCTCGAGAAGCACTGGAACGAGGACGGCGAAGATCTCATGCGCGGCCGCATCTACTCGCAGGAGCTCATGAAATACGGCTTCCACGCGAAGGCCGAGGGCGTGCTCGCGAAGATCGTCGCGAAGAGCATGGACAACGGCGACGACTGGCTCGGTCTCGGCGTCGCGCAGCTCGCGCAGGAGAAGTACGAGAAGGCGGAGCGCACCCTCAAGGGCGCGCAGAACATCATGAAGGACAACCCGTATCCTTCGCTCCACCTCGCCAAGGCCTACAAGGCGCAGAAGCAGTTCGACAAGGAGCGCGAAGCCGCCGAGCGCGCGATCCAAATCCAGCCCCTCGCCGTCGACGCGTGGGCCTACCTGTTCAACGCGGTGAAGGAGCAGGAGAGCGAAGAGAAGGCCGTCGCCGCCCTCGAGGAGCTCGCCGACGCCCCCGTCAACGCGAAGTCGGCCGCTCCCTACGTGGCGCTGCAGGGCTTCTACTCCACGGAAGAAGCCACCCGCGAGAAGGCGATCACGTTCGCGAAGAAGGGCGTGCAGCGCTCGCCGCAGGATCCGATCGCGATCCTCTGCCTCTCGGCCCTCTACGGCCAGGCGAACCAGCTCGACGAGGTCGTGAAGCTCCTCCAGCCGCACGAGCCCCTCATGGTTCAAGACGTGCGCCTCGCCCACAACTACTTCGAGGCGCTCTTCCAGCAGCGCGACCTCGGCAAGATCACCGCGCTCTTGAACAAGCTCGCCACGTCGCCGAACCGCGAGGTGAAGCAGTTCGCGATCGAGCGCGCGCAGGCCATCAAGCAGATGCTCTCGCAGCAACAGGCGTCGCTCCCGCAGTGACGCGAACGACGCGAACGAGCACCTGAGCTACGAGGACCGCTCGTTTCCTCCGAGGCCATCCGCGATCCGGGTGGCCTCGTTGTCATTTTGTTTTCTCACGGGAAATTCCAGGGTGAGAACGGAACGATAGTTCAGTAAAGTCGCGAGTTTTGCGCCACTCGACTGAAAGCTCGGCTATCGTTGAGCTGTGGGAGTCGCTCCTCAAGACGGCAACGTCCGAGTCATCGGACGGTATGCCCTCTATGCGCCGATCGCTTCCGGCGGCATGGCGACGGTTCACTTTGGTCGTTTGCTCGGCCCGGTAGGCTTCTCGCGCACCGTCGCGATCAAGCGGCTGCACGCGCAGTACGCGCAAGATCCCGAGTTCGTCTCCATGTTCCTCGACGAAGCGCGCCTCGCCGCCCGCATCCGTCACCCGAACGTGGTCCCCACCTTGGACGTGGTCGCGACCGACGGAGAGCTCTTCCTCGTCATGGACTACGTGGCGGGCGAATCGCTGGCGCGCCTCGCGCGAACCATGACGGACATGGGCACCCGGATGCCCCTCCGCATCATCTCGGCGGTCATGGCCGGCGTGCTCCACGGCCTCCACGCCGCGCACGAAGCGAAGGACGAGCGAGGCATGCCGCTCGGCATCGTGCACCGCGACGTGTCTCCGCAAAACGTGCTCGTCGGCACCGACGGCGTCTCCAAGATCCTCGACTTCGGCGTCGCGAAGGCGGCCGGTCGTGTGCAGACTACACGCGACGGTCAGATCAAGGGCAAGCTCGCGTACATGCCGCCGGAGCAGCTCCGCGGGGCGAACGTCTCGCGCTCGACCGACATCTACTCCGCGGCCGTCGTGCTGTGGGAGCTCGTCACCGGGCAGCGCCTCTTCGCGGGGGACAACGAAGGCGTGGTCGTCGCGAAGGTCCTCCAGGGCGACGTCGCCTCGCCGATCGAGCTCCTGCGTCGCAAAGGCGCGCGCATCACGCCGGAGCAGGAGCACGCGCTCCCTCGCCTGGAGAAGCTCATTTTCCGGGCGATCGCTCAAGATCCCGAGGCGCGCTACGCCACCGCGCGCGAGATGGCGGTCGAGCTCGAGCGCACCGTACCTCCCGCCACCGCGTCGGAGGTGGGCGACTGGGTAGAGACCCACGCGCGCGATGTGCTCTCGCAGCGCGCCGATCGCATCGCCGAGATCGAGAGCAGCGGGTCGCACTCCCAGCTCGAGCCACGCCCCTCGTCGGGCATGCAGGTGTCGCAGCCCACGTCGTCGAGCGGCATCGAGGCGCGCCCCGAGTCGCTCACGCCGGTGTCGCAAGGCAGCGCGCGGTTCGATCCTCCGCCGCCGGTCACGCAGCCCTCCAGCATCTCGGTCGTCACCGGGGTCGGTGGTCGCTCGGGTCGCTCG
>JAAFHV010000255.1 GCA_013297655.1 Myxococcales bacterium
ACGAAGTGGGCATCTTGTGCGACGAAAAGACGGGCCGTAAGGGCACGCGCGGCGACGACGATCCGCTCGACATCTGCATCCTCACCGAGCGAAACATCCCCCACGGGAACATCCTCGTTCAGGCGGTCCCGATCGGGGGCCTCCTCATGGTCGACAAGGACGAGGCGGACGACAAGATCATCGCCGTCCTTCAGGGCGACGACGTGTACGGCCACATGCGCGACCTCTCGGAGTGTCCGAAGGCGCTCATCGATCGGCTCCACCACTACTTCCTCACGTACAAGCAGCCCCCGGGCTCGCAGGAGCACGTGGTCGAGATCGCGAGTGTTTACGGCCGCGACGAGGCTTACGCCGTCATCGAGCGGAGCCAAAACGACTACGAAAAAGCCTTCTCGATGATCACGGGCCGTCTCCGCGCCCGCTGATCGCGGCCGAGGCACGCGCGCGAATGGCCATCGTCGGGCTCTGTCGGCGGGCGATGTGGCCGCGGGCGACCGTCCGCGGTAGTGTCGCGGCATGGCGACGAGCGAAACCATTGGCCTCCCCGAACGTCTCTCGCGCGCGCTCTCGTCGTTCGACGTCGCGCGCCTCGACCCCTTCCTGAGCGCGCTGCGGGACCTCTACGCCGACGACATGACGTTCCGCGATCCGATGCAGTCGTGCCGCGGGCTCGACGCCTTCATCGAGCTCAATCGGCGTTTGGCCAAGATGGCGCGCGAGATTCGCTTCGACGTGAACGACACCACCGGCGACGATAGCCGGTTTTACCTCCACTGGGTGCTCCACATGAAGCCCAAGCTCGGCCCCAAAGTGGCAGTGGAGGGAGTGTCTCGAATCATCGCGCGCGACGGGCGGATCGTGGAGCACGTGGACTTCTGGGATCTCGGGGAGCTCATCGCTTCGCCCTTCGGCGGGCAGCGCCTCGTGCATACCCTGTTTCGTCCATTCGTGTGATCGCCGGCCCCCACGCTCGCTTCCTGTTCGGCGTGCTTTCGTCGAGCAGAGTCGCGAGCGCGTTGGCAGCTTCGGTCTACCCTTGCACTTCACCGTGCGTGCCGCGGACGTCGGCCATCGGGGCCCCGGTGACATAGGCCTTCGCCGCTTCGAGCATGAGCTTGACCCCTAGGATGCCCGACCCGTCCCAATACTCGGCGTGCTCGGGCTGGAAGTGAACCAGCGCGACGTTCGGATCCTCGACGCCGAAGGGGAACGTCGCGTCATGGGCCGTCGTCCACAAAGAGCTCAGCTTGGCCCGATCGAGCACGACCGAGGCGCGGCCCGTCAAGTAGATCCATTTTTTTCCTTCGTGCCCCGTCACGGACGCGCGCGGAGTGGCCTTCACGTGATTGGCGACTGCCGAATCGAGCGGCACGACGAACCAGAGATCTCCGTCTTCCTCGAGCGAGCTCACGTGGAGCGGCCGCGCGTCCATTCCCGTCGCCGGAGCGCTGGCGTCGATCGAGTGGAACATGACGTTCGGCATCGACGCGAGGATCTCGTGGGTGTGGAGCTTTCGTTCGAGGCTGGTTTCGACGTTGGAGTTGGGGGATGAGGTTCGTTCGGTCATGGTGAACCGGCATTGCAGGACACGGGCCAACCCTGCCGATGGGACCGCTCCGACGTTCCGGGCCCATCGGCATGAAAGCCGGTGTGGCGCGATGCCACGCTCGGGGCGCCCATGTGTGCTCGGCCAGGACCAGACCGCCTTAGAATGGCCCCCATCGCCGATAATCCGAGGGGCACGAAGATTGCCAATGAGCAGGCATGAACGGACCTCTCTACGCCCTGGCCGTCACGGCAATCGCGATTGGTGCGGTCGTCGCGTGCAAGCCCGCAGACTCCCCGGTCGACACGGACGCGATGAAAGATTCGATGCGCAAAGCGGGGGAGGTCGTGAAGGAAAAAAAAGAGCAGCTCGACACGTCCGATGGCGCGGCGCCTGCTCCTTGAAGAGCGTCCCGAAAACGCCAAAAGACACATCCCGCGAGGGACGTGCCTTCTTTGGACTGGCGTAGCTCGAGTGGCTCAGCCACGAATCGGACTGGGGTAGATCAGGTCGCTCACCCACGAACGTGGGGCCGGGGCGGCGGAACCGGGCACATGCCCTCGCCGTCGGCGCGCTCGATGTCCTCCGCGGTCGTGGAGCGGAGCGGATCGCGGACCGGATCGATCGGCGGGGTCGGCAGGGCGCGGCGCCGGAGCGGTGTGGTGCGTCGTAGTGGCGTTTGATCCGAGCTGTAGGATGCGTCTCCCGTGGCTCGGCCGCCGGTCGTGGGGAATTCCGTGTCGTCGCGCTGGATGCGGTCGGTCATTGGCGTGCCCTCCTGAGGATTGGAGTGTGCGTCACGGCGCCCCTCGACTCGGTGTCGATGCTCGCGCATCGAGCTGGGGCCTCGAGAGAGGGAGAGCACTCGGCATGCCGCTTTTTCTCGCGTGATGACGCCGCGCGCGAGCCGAGGATCATTGACCATTTTGATTGACCACCGCGACGTCGGTGCCACGGCGTGGCGAATTGCCCCGTGATGGCCGCTCCCGCGGGGCGCCTCATTCGTCAGGTCGAGCGGTCGCGGCGGCTTCGGCGAGCGTGACGAGCTCGTCGGCCTCGAGCCAGGACATGTCGAGGGCGACCCCCTCCGTCGCCGCGCGCTCCGTCGAGAGCTCGACCGCGCAGCATCGCACCGTGTCCCAGAGGTCGTCGCCGAGGCCGAGCGCTCCCCGATTGAGGCGGAGCCATACGAGCGCGCTCACGTCGCACTGCAGCTCGGTGGCGGCGACCTCCTCGAACGGCCCGTGGGAGTGAAAATGAGCCCAGTCGTGGAGGCCCCAGTACACGGCCGCGAGGCTCGTCGTCGCGAGAAAAAGGGCGTCGTTCGGGGCGGTGCGGTTCTCGTAGAGCAAGTCCGTCGCGTCGTCGATCGCCCACGGCGCGAGCATGTCGGCGTCGCGGGCGAGCTCCACCCTCGGAAGATGCAAACTGCAACTTTCGCGCGGGAGGAACGGGAAGGCGCCGCGGGGGCCTCGGATCACGAAGCCGAGCCCGGGAGGGTTCGAGCTCGTCGGCAGCGTTGGCTCCCCCGCGGCCATGTTCGACGCGTCCGCGCGGTGCTCCGGGCACCAGCCTAGGGTGGTGCTCTTCGCCCATCCGAACGCGTCGAACACGGACGCGTGCACGATGCACCGAATGGGTGGAACGAACAGCGCGCGCACTCCGCCACCGTACCAAAAAGCGAATCGTCGCGAAGGCGTGCGGGCCGGGTGAGCCTTTCATCCTGGCGCCGCGACGGCCCTCGCGCTATGAGCCCGCCTCGGATGTCGTCGCCGCTGCCCCCAAAGAAGGACGTCGCTCTCGCTCTCCTCGAGCGCTCGAGCGTGTTCGTGTACCTCGATCCGAGGCGCGATGGTGTGGTCACCCCGCTCGGCTTCAAGAAGGACCCGAAGCTGGTGCTCCAGGTCGGCCTGAACATGGCGGTCGCGATCCCCGACCTCACGTTCGACGACAAGGGAATGAGCTGCACGCTCAGCTTCTCCCACACCCCGTTCTTCTGCATCATCCCGTGGCACGCCGTCTTCGCGCTCACCGACGAGAGCGGGCAGGGCATCGTGTGGCCAGACGACGTTCCGCGCGAGCTCGTGGAGGCCCAGGCGCAGGCGCAACGTCGCGCCTCGCTCCGCGTGGTCCGCGACGAGGAAGCCGCGCCCCCTCCCGAGGCTGCGCCCGCTCCCGTAGAGCAGAAGGCCGAAAAGGCCGAGAAGACCCCCAAGAAGCCGTCGAAGAAGGCGCCCAAGCAGGCGGAAGCTTCGTCGGAAGCCCCGAAGCGCGCGAAGAAGAGCAACGCGGTCGCCGAGGCCGAAAAGAAGCCCGCGAAGAAGGCCGAGAAGCCGTCGAAGGCCGAGAAGCCCGCGAAAGCCGAGAAGCCCTCGAAGGCCGAGAAGCCCTCGAAAGCCGCGAAGCCTTCGAAAGCGACACAGGCAAAGCCCGCAAAGGCCGAGACGACGGAGAAGCCCGCGAAAAACGCGGCCGCGGTGGCCAAGGGGCCTTCGCGCGAGGCGGAGCAGGCACCCAAGCAGCCCGGCCTCTTCGATGCGAACGCGGCACCCAAGCCTGTCGCCCCGTCGGTGCCGGCGGCTTCGGTCCCGGCGCCTGCGCCGTCGGCGCCGTCTGCTCCGGTGAGCCCGCCCGCCCTTCCGCGGCCCACCGCTGGAAAGCCGAAGCGCGAGCTCCCGCCTTACCTCCGCGTCGTGAAGTGACGCGAAAAAACCGCCGCCGCGGTGGCGAAACATGCCGTCGCGGTGGCGAAAACCGCGCCCCGATCGTGCTAAGACCGGCCCTTCGATGATGCCAGCGTCGGGGAAAGGCGTGGCTTCCGTGGGGAAAAAAGCCCGCGAGCCGAGCAAACGGGGGTGGGCGTTCGCGGCCGCTGCGCTCGTCGTCGTCGTCGTGCTCGAGCTCGGTCTCGAGCGCATGATCCCGGACAGCTCGATTCGTCAGCTTCTCATGCTGGCGGCCTGCAACGTGCTCGTCGCGCTCTCGCTCAACGTCATCAACGGCATGGCGGGGCAGTTCTCGATTGGGCACGCGGGCTTCGTCGGCCTCGGTGCGTACACGAGCGCGGTGGTGAGCGCGCACCTCCACGAGGCGATGGGCGGCGGCGAGGTCACGTTCGCGAAGTCGTTCGTCGTGGTGCCGATCGCGCTCCTCGCGTCGGCGGTCGTCGCGGGCACGTTCGGCTACCTCGTAGGACTGCCGAGCCTGCGCCTCAAGGGCGACTACCTAGCGATCGTGACCCTCGGTTTCGCGGAGATCTTCCGGCTCCTCATCGCCACGGCGCAGCTCGGCGAAAAAGAGACCATCGGCGAGGCGGCGGCGAAGATAGGCAAAGACGGGGTGGTCGGGCCCTTCTTTCATATGCTCCAAGTGGGCATTACCAGCCTCGGCGGCCAGAACGGCTACGCGGGCCCGAAGAACCAGGGGCTGCCCCTTTACGCTGGGCCTTTTTGGGTATTCGGGCTCGCCCTCGTGCTCGGAGTCCTCGCGTATCGATTGAAGTTCTCGGGTTGGGGGCGCGCCCTCAGGGCCCTCCGGGAGGACGAAATCGCGGCCGCCGCGGTCGGCGTCGATCCAACCCGCTACAAGGTGCGAAGCTTCGTGATCGCGGCGGTAGGCGCCGGAATCGCCGGTGGGCTCATGGCGATGAACCGCGACGGCACGCCCACGGTGCAACCCGATAATTACAATTTCCAAGCGTCGTTCGACGCGATCACGATGGTGATCCTCGGCGGCTCCGGGAGCGTCACGGGCGCCGCGATCGGCGGCGTGCTCATCACGTTCACCGTCAAGGCGATCGAGGCCGTTCAGTCGACGCGCGTCGTGCAAGATTTGAAGAGCTCGGTCCCCTGGCTCGACCTCAACGCGCTCCGCATGATGCTGTATGCCGCGGTCCTCATCGCGCTCATGATCTGGCGCCCGGAGGGTTTGCTCGGCGAGCGCGAGCTGTTTCAAAAGCAGAAGCTGCGACCGCTGAAGTTGCCAAAGCCATCGCCCGATCACCCGAAGCCAGACGAGCCGGACCGAGCGCCGGCCGCAGCAGCGAACGAGCCCGCCAAACCGGTCGTCGCAGCGGCGGACGAGCCCGCCAAGTCGGACGGCGACGAGCCCGAGAAGGGGGCACCTCCGTGAGCGATCTCGTCCTCGAGGGGGTCTCGAAGAGCTTCGGCGGTCTTCGTGCCGTCGCCGATGTCTCGTTCTCGGTGAAAGCGGGCCGCATTTTTGGCCTCATTGGGCCGAACGGCGCCGGCAAGACCACCGTGTTCAACCTCGTCACCGGGGTCTACAAACACGACGTCGGGAGCATTCGTTTCGGGAGCACGAACCTGCTCCCGCTCGCTCCGGCGAAGGTGGCCGAGGTCGGCATCGCGCGAACCTTCCAGAATATCCGCCTCTTCACGCAGCTCACGGTCCTCGAGAACCTGCTCGTCGCCTGCGAGCTGCAAAAGCGGGCCCACCTCGCCGCCGCGTTCTTCCGCACGAAGGTGCACTACGAGGACGAGGAGCTCATGCACCATCGCGCGATGGAGCTCCTCGAGGTGTTCGGCCTCCAAGACGCCGCGGACGAGCCCTCCACCTCGCTCCCGTATGGCAATCAGCGTCGCCTCGAGATCGCGCGCGCGATGATGCTGAAGCCCAAGCTCCTCCTCCTCGACGAGCCCGCCGCGGGCATGAACTACGGTGAGGCCGAGGGGCTGAAGACGCAGATTCGCTGGCTCCGCGACAAGTTCGATCTGACGGTGGTGCTCGTCGAGCACAACATGCAAGTCGTCATGGGCGTCTGCGAAGAGATCCACGTCCTCGACCACGGCGAGACCATCGCGCACGGCACGCCGGCCGAGGTTCAAAACCACCCGAAGGTGCTCGCGGCTTACCTCGGCGGTGACGACGACGACGACGACGACGACGAGGCCGGCAAGGCTCCGCCTGGGGCAGAGGCCAAAAAAACGGGCCCTGCGTCGACCGCGACGGCGAAAGACGCGGGGTCCGAGCCGTGAGGGTCAATCATCCCACCCGCGCAAAAGCGGTATTGCCCGAAGGCGCGCCCCTCCTCGAGATCGCCGACGTGCGCGTCAGCTATGGGGGAATCAAGGCGCTCAAGGGCATTTCGATGAAGGTCATGGCGGGGGAGGTCGTCGCCATCATCGGCGCGAACGGCGCCGGCAAGACCACGACCTTGAAGATGCTCGCGCGCCTCCTCCCGGTCGACTCCGGCACCGTGCGCTTTCGCGGCGAAGACGTACGCGACGTGCCTACCGAGGAGATCGTCGCGCGCGGCATGTCCCTCGTCCCCGAAGGCCGCGCGATCTTTCCGAACCTCACCGTCCGCGAAAACCTCGAGCTCGGCGCGTACCTCCACCGCGACAAAGTCACGATGGCCGAGACGATGGCCGACGTCGTCGAGCTCTTCCCCCGTCTCGGCGAGCGCATGGTGCAGGAGGGCGGCACCCTTTCCGGCGGCGAGCAGCAGATGCTCGCGATCGGGCGCGCGATGATGGCGCGACCGGAGCTGCTCCTCCTCGACGAGCCCTCGCTCGGCATCGCCCCCAAGCTCGCGGCGCAGATCTTCAAGGCCATTCGCACGATCGCCAAATCGGGAGTCACCGTCGTCGTGGTCGAGCAGAACACACGAATGGCTCTCGGCTCCAGCGAGCGTGCCTACGTGCTCCGCACCGGCGAGGTCGCGCTCGAGGGCGTCTCGGCCGTGCTCGCGGAAGATCCCGAGATTCAAAAGGCATACCTAGGCGGCTGAGATCGTGCTCGCGACGAATCGGCTCGTTTCGTATCTTCGTAGCCCGCGTCCGCAGGTATGGCGCGCCAAAAAAGGCGCGGGTCGCTCGTGAACGAACGACCCGCGTTACGCTGTCATGCCGTCCGATGACGCGTGGTCAATCGCTGGTCTCGGCTTCGCCGGCGTCGGCCGCCTCGACCTTCGTGCCGTATCGCGCGCGGAGGTCGCCGAGGGTGGGCATGACCTTGGTCCCGCCGAGCACCTCGCTAAGAATGGTGCCCACGTCTTTGCCCTTGAAGAGGCTGACGAGGTTCATGTTCTCGGCGACCTGACCGAGCATGATCTTGTCGCCGAGGGCGGTCATCGCCTCGACGAGGCCGCGCTGAACCGCCTGCCGTTCGGCCACGATCGCCTGCGAGTGGGCTGCCACGACACGGAGCTCGTGCTCCGTCTTCGCCGCGAGCGCCTCGATTTCGACCGTCGCGAGCAGCCGATCGGCCGCCGCGCGCCCATGCGCGTGATCCGCGAGGTACCCGAGCTCCGCCGCCTTCGACTCGTGGTCCCGCGCGAGCGCCGCGCGCTGCCCCTCCGCGAGGCGCGCGTCGGCGAGGGCCTGTCGCTCACGTGCGACGATCTCCTGGTCTTTTGCCTCCGCGAGGGAGCGCTCGTGGGTCAGCCTGCGCGCCAGGTCGTGGAGCCGCGCCTCGCGCGTCTTGGCCTCCTCCGCGAGCGCCTGAACCTCCGCGTCGACGACGGCGCGGAGCTTTTGAGAGAGCATGTGCTCTTGCGCCTGTCGGTCGCCGATTTGCAGCGTGACCGACTGCGTTTGCACCCGCTTCATGAGGTCGGCCACCTCCGGCGCTTCGATCGTCGCGGAGAGCACCTCGACCTCGGTGACGACGGTGGAGTTCTCCGCGAACACACGCCCGGGGCGCTGCCCGTCTTTGCGCTCGCCCAAGACGGTGTCGCGCACGGTGGTGTGGATCTGCGGCCATATCGCGGAGAGGGAGAGAGTGCGACAGCGCCCGCGAATGATCGATCGCAGGTGGTCGACCATCATTTGAATGTAGTTCTCGTGGTTGAACCAGCGATCCTTGTTCTCGGACGCGAAGGTGACCGTGTACGAGACCACGATCGCTATCTTCACGAAGTCGGCTGTCTCGATGACGATCATGTCGCTCACGCGGTTTCCGACGGTGCGGAGGAAACACGTCCGGAGCGGGCTCGCGTCGGATTTCGGGGTGCCGGTCGAGAGCGAGAGCGGGCAGAGCGACTCTTCGTACCCGAGGAGAGTCACACACGGCCCTTCGACGACCCTTCGCGACTGCGCCATCGTGACCATGACGGCGGCGTTGTTCGGCACCACGACCGAGATCGCCCACGGGGTCGTGACGGCGGCGCTGGTCGCCTTGTGCGGCTCGCTCGACGCGATCCATAGGTTCCAATCGGCGGGCGGGACGGTGCGTGTAATCTGCACCTCTTTCCGCGGATCTACCAAGTACGACTGCTTCCCGCGCACGAGGCGGACCTCGCCGGTCGCGAGATCGCGCACGTAGATGCCGCTCTTCTGATCGATGCCAATCGCCTCGATGAAGACACGTTCGTGATCGTTGCCGACGACGGCCTGCCCGGTGTCGGGGGAGAGGACCTCGATCTCGTTGAACGGAAAGAAGAAGGTGGACACCCCCGAGAGCAAAATTTCGTCTCCAGGGTAGTAGTGATCCTTCGCGATCTCTTTCTCGAACGAGAACCCTCGCGGGAGCTTTCGGGTGAGCTCTTCTTTGGAGATCGCGGAGATGATGCGGAGCCAGAGCGCGCGCTGCGGCAAGAGCTCGTAGGCGTCGTACACGCGGCTCCGCGAGCCCACCGTCATGAACGTGTCGTACGGACCGGGGAACACGCGCGCGGGCCCGAGCTTGATCTCCCTTTTTCCGTCGGCGTCGACGATGACACAATAGTCTTTCTCGCCGAGCACCACCGCGTTGCGAATGAGGCGCGTCTTCTGCGCTTCTTTCTCCAGCGCGCGGCGAAGGGCGGGGGAAGAGAACAGTCCCTCCACGTTCGGCGCGGGGCTCGCTCCGGCATAGGGGCCTTGCGCCGCTTGGCCCATAGGGGCGGGTGCGCGCGCGGGCACGGGCGCCTTCCGGTGGCGCGAGCGGGCCGACTGATTGACGACCGCGTTGGGCACGTTCTGACGTGGAGAGCCTTTGCTCGTCTCCGCGTCGGCTCCATCGTCGAAGATGACCTGCTCCTGCGCCATCTCTTCGAGGGCAGGCGCGGGGGCCGCGGCGAATGCAGCCGCTCCGATGGCGGCGAGCTCGTCCCGTGTGTCGGCGGTCGCCTCGGCCTGCATTTGGGCGAGCAGTCGCTGTGCCGTCGCGGCGCTGATTGCTGCTCCCGAGGCGTCGACCGACGTATCCGGCACGATGTCGACGCCGGAAGGTGGAATGTAAAACTGGGTATCCAAACCACGAATGACGATGAGCTGGCCGCGGCGGAGCTCCACCTGTCCGAGGGGCACGAGCCCGCTCGTCACGTCGAGGCTCTCCGCCGTCGCGCGCGTGATACCCGCCGATCGCGCGGTGACCTCGTAAAAGGGCGCCGTCTTGTCGACCTCGCCGTACACTTTGACGACGAGATACTGATTCGACGCGAGCTCGTGCGCGTCGCGGACCTCGGCGCGCTGGCCGGGCCGCAGGTAGAAGCTGCACGGCCCCGGGATCATCGAGCGGGTGCCATTTCGGAGCGGCCGCGACTCGTTTCTTCCCGGCCTGAACTTGCCATTCGGGGCATTCTCGGTTTCGAGGAGCGGATTCGAGAGAACGGCATATTGCGCGTCGCCGAGCTCGACGAGCTGCTGCGGCTTGCCGGTCACGTCCTCGCGGAGGCCTCCCTCGCCGTCGTCGATCACCACCCTGTCGGCCGCCGTCGGCGACACCATCGTCGGACCGACGTGGAGCGTGACCTCGCCTTTGTCGTCGTCTTGGACCCAAAGGAATTGCCTATCGGTGACCGGTATCTTGCGACTCGTTCGTTCCATGTTCTCCCTCCAGCGTGGCCGAGGTGCGAGGATATCGCTCTCGGCGCGGGGTTTCCGCGTCGGAAAAGCGCGCTCGTGTCCAACGCGCCTCGCGACCGCCGTTTGCGGCGCCGCTCGATTCCACCGAGGTCGATGGCTCGCCGCCGCCCTCGGACTCGAATATAAAGGTAAAAAGTACTTTTACTGCATCGAACGTGGGGCGTCTCTCGCGGAGGGGCAAGGGGAGGCGGGACTATTTCGCCTGCGCGAGGGCCTTCGAGCAGCCGCGCGCGACCGTGTCTCGTGCGCGCTCGCGGGTGCGCACGGAAGTGCCGGCGCCGCCGAGGGCGACGGCCTTCATCGCGACGCAGGTCCGCACGAGGCGATCGAGGTTCCGGTCTTGTGGATCGATCGCGGCGACGACCCACGCGCGAGACTCGTCGGTGCCCTGGAGCGCACGTTCCATGACCGGGTCCATCGTCGCGGCGCATCGGTTCGTCGTCGCGACGAGCTCGGCGGAGAGCGGCATCTGCGCCTCTCGTGGGCGCGAGAGGAGCGCCTTTTCCCACACCAACGCCGCGCGCGGGCACGAGAGCGAGCCGCGCTTCGACGCGTTCACCAAGAGCCCCGGCTCGGCGTCTTTCCCGAGCCAAGCCGCCATCGTGTCGTCGGTCTCGGCGCGGGTCGCGGCGAGGTTGGTGCACGCGCTGTCGTCTCGTTTTTCGGGCGCGACCGTGCGGAACACCTCCAGCGCCTCGGGGCTCGCGTCCGGCGACGAGAGCGCGTCGCACATGGATCCGCGTGTCCTCGCCGCGTCGAGCGCGCGTGTCACCGCCGGCTTCGCGGGGGCTCCGAGGCTCGCGATGAGCGCGCCGATCCGCGCCGCGGAGGGCCCCGGCAGCTTGGAGAACGCGGCCTCGAGATCCGGCAAGAGCTCCGCCGTCTTCGGATCTTTCCGCGGCAGCGCCGACTGCGCGACCACGGCCCGCGCCGGATCGGAGAGGCCCTCGTGGAAGAACGCTCCCGACCACGACGACCCGCGGAGCTGCGCTTGCCACGCCGCGATGTACGCGTTCACGTCGCCGCGTTTCGCGCGAGTCTCCAAGACAGCGAGAGCGCGCGGGTTCTGGTCGGCGAGGCGCCCGAGCGCGGCGGTCGATTCGGCGGAGTCGTTCGTCTCCAAGAACGCGATGTCGACCCGCGCCTCCGCGTCGTGCACGTCTTTCGTTTTGCACGAGAGCGCGAGCAGCAGGACCGTGGTCGCGAGCCCGCGTCGCCCCCACGTAGATACCGGGCTCGTGCGGGGCGACGGGAGGCGTTTCATGGGCAACGTAGACGATACACGTTCTTTGCCCCGTCCCTTCGTTCGGTCGCGATCGGCATCCGTGCGCGTGCGCATCAGGTGCCTCTTCGGGATCGCGGCTTGACGCGTTCCCTACGCATCGGGTCAGCTACGCGTATGCAAGTCGTCGTTACGGGCGGGACGGGGTTCATCGGAGAAAAGCTGGTTCGTGCGCTCGCCGAGCGCGGCGACACCGTCACCGTCCTCAGTCGCAAGGCAGGCTCGCACCCGCACGCGAAGCAGGTCGTTTGGACGCCGGACACGAAGGGCCCTTGGCTCGACGAGATCCGAGCCGCCGACGCCGTCATCCACCTCGCTGGCGCCGGCATCATGGACAAACGTTGGGACGAAGAGCACCTCCGGCTGTGCCGCGAGAGCCGCGTCGTTCCCACCCGCCTCATCGCCGAAGCGCTCGCCGAGAGCGGCCGCAAAGAGGTGGTCTTCGTGTCGGCGTCGGCGGTCGGTTTCTACGGCTTCCGCGACGACGACAAGGTGTGCGACGAGTCGTCTCCGAACGGGAGCGACGTGCTCGCGACGATGTGCGCGGAGTGGGAGGCGTCGTGCGAGAAGGCAGAAGCCGCAGGGCTTCGTGTCGCTCGCGCGCGAATCGGTGTGGTCCTCGGCCCGGACGGCGGCGCGCTCTCGCAGATGCTCCCCGTGTTCAAGCTCGGCCTCGGCGGTCCTCTCGGCGACGGCGCCCAGATGCTGCCGTGGATCTCGGTCAACGACGCCGTGCGCGCGCTCGTCTTCGCGCTCGACACCGCGGGCTTCTCGGGCCCGTTCAACGTGACCGCGCCGAAGCCGGTCGCGATGAAGGTGTTCGCGAAGGCGCTCGGCGCGGCGCTGCATCGGCCCGCGTTCTTCCGGGTGCCGGGCTTCGCGCTCCGTCTCGTCGTCGGGCAGGGCGCGGCGGTCGTGCTCACCGGCCAAAACGCGGTCCCCAAGAAGCTCCTTGATTCCGGCTTTTCCTTCGAGTTTCCAGATCTTACGGATACCTTGAAGGACGCGATCCAGCGCGCTGCCGTCGCCTAAGCGAGCGCGCGCGGACACTCCCGAAGTCCACGAGACAACGCGACAAACTTGGCCTGTGGTGCGCTCGACCGGAAAGATCCGCCGGTGTCCGCTCCCTTACGCCGGCTACTCGGCGCCCTGACCGTGCTCGTCGTGCTCCTCCTCGTGGGAGGGGGCGCGTACTGGCTCTTGGGGCACGGGCGCTGGAGCTACGGCGAGTGCGTCTACATGACGACGATCACGGTGACCACCGTCGGCTTCGGCGAGCTGCCGCATATGGTCGACGTTCCCGGCGCGCGGGTCCTTACCGGGTTCGTCGCCGCGTTCGGCGTCGGTGTCGTCGCGTACGCGCAAGGCAACGTGACGGTGCTCGTCTTCGAGGGCGCCTTCGGAGAGGCCTACAGGAAACGCAAAATGGAAAACGCG